>CALVNA010000015.1 GCA_944349535.1 uncultured Clostridia bacterium | reverse complement strand
GGTTCGAATCCACCCCTGCCCACCATTATAAAAATACACCACATATTGTGGTGTTGTTTTTTATATAAAGACAATATATAGTGCATTAAATTTTTTAGGCACAATTTAGGGAAAATCTTAAAAAGTTGAATCAAAAGTCGAGCCAAAATGTTAAAATTTTCAGATGCAATTTAGGTGTGCTAAGTAATGCAGCAGGGGCTTGGGTCGGTAGGTGCTGCATTAGGTGGCAGTGGCAAGAAGCTTTTATAGTGTCAGCTTTGGATTTAAGTATGCAGAGCGTAAACGAGAGTATCAACACGAGATGCTAAAAAATGAAACGAGCCAGACTTATAACTTCAATAGAAGGTTAGGAAAGAGATTATTGAAAAATTTTTAAGAAAGCAATTTTGCTTTCTTTTTTTTATGCTAATTTTCGTGCAAAGTGTAGATTTTTCGCATGAAAATTTGTGCTATTGTTTATTTATCAAAAGGAGAAAGCATGCAAATCAAAAGTAAGGTTTATAATAACACTCTCTATGTGCTTCTTTGCGGTGAGCTTGATGAGCATTCCGCAACGCACACTAGAATAACTTTGGATAATGTGTTTGCAGGGGGCGATTTTAATCAAATTATCATTGATTTGTCTGAACTTGAGTTTATGGATAGCACGGGTATAGGGGTGCTTATAGGAAGATATAAAAAAATGAAAGACCGACAAATCCCTATCTATATTTGCAACCCTTCAAAACAGGCGGAGAAGATTTTTAAGATGACTGGGCTTTACGATATTATGCCCAAAATTGTTTAAAGTTTAAGGAGAAATTTATGCAAAAAAATAATTATATGGAAGTTACTTTTCCTTCTCTCTCAGTTAACGAAGGTTTTGCAAGGGTGTGCGTTGCGGCATTTTGCCTTCAGCTCAATCCTTCAGTTGATGAAATAAATGATATTAAAACAGCGGTTTCAGAAGCTGTAACGAATTGTGTGGTGCATGCCTATCCGAAAACAAGCGGCGGATTGATAAATTTGAAATGTGAAACGCAAGGTCAAATGCTTATTATCACAGTTTCTGATAACGGTGTGGGGATAAAAGACATTGAAAAAGCTCGTGAACCTTTTTATACCACCAAACCTAGCGAAGAGCGCAGTGGAATGGGGTTTGCAGTTATGGAAAGCTTTATGGATAAAGTTGAAGTTGAAAAAAATGATAATAAAGGGACTAAAGTTATACTTTATAAACGCATCAGTCGCTTGCAAGAGCAGGTGAAAAATGCTTGATAACGCACAGATTTTGGACTTGGTGGAAAAAGCTCAAAATGGCGACCAAGATGCAAAAGAAGTGCTGCTAAAGGAAAACTCGCCTTTGATAAAGTGCCTTATAAAACGCTTTAAAGACAAAGGGATTGAATATGATGACCTTTATCAAATAGGGTGTATGGGTTTTTTGAAGGCGTTAAATAATTTTAAAATAGATTATAATGTAAAATTTTCAACCTATGTTGTGCCGATGGTTATCGGCGAAATCAAAAGATTTATGCGTGATGATGGTGCTATTAAGGTTTCAAGGGTGCTGAAAAGTTTGAATCTTCAAATCAATAAATATATTGAACAGTTTTATGGAGAAAAGCAAAGAAATCCCAGTATTGAAGAGATCGCTGAGCATTTCAAAGTCGATCAACAGGAAGTTGTGCTTGCAATGGACTCGTCAAGAATGCCAGTTTCGCTTTATTCGCCACTTGATGATGGTGAAGATTTAATGTTGGTTGACAGGGTGGAAGGTCAAGATCAAAGTCGAGATATGTTTGAAAATCTTGCCTTAAAAGACATTTTGCATAAACTTGACAAACGCGACCAGAAGATAATTTTGCTTAGGTTTTATTATGACAAAACTCAATCTGAAATAGCAAAACAGCTCAAAATTTCGCAAGTGCAGGTTTCAAGACTGGAAAACAGAATATTAGAGAATTTAAGAAAAAAGCTTATATGATGTGGCTATTATGTATGCATAACTACAATATATTGAAAAAAGATGCATTTTGCGCATCTTTTTTAAATTACTTTTGAGCCTTGATTTTTATCATTTTTGATGATTTTTGGCGCTGTCATAGGTCGAGATTTTGGTCTTTTTGTTTTGGAAATTTTATTGCTTAATGAGCGTTTTTGGGCTCTTGAAACTTCATTTTCTACGTTTCTTTCAGTTGAGTTATTCTCATATTTTTTTGAAAATTCGTTTAAGTTTGTTTCTTGCGTCATGTTTTGATTTTTATCATGCTTGTTTTTGAGTTTTGTTTTCTCTTCCTTTTGAATTTCGGTTGATACATCTGGCGTCGCTGTTTCATTTTCATCATTTTTTTCTGTTTGAGTTTCTGTCATAACCGCTCTGCCAATTGGAGCGTTGTTGTTATATCTGTAAGTGTCGATATTTCTTGCAAATGGGGCATATGTGTCCGTGTTTCTGTTAGGGTTGAAAGGGGTGTTATATCCATAACCATATCCATTGTAGCCGAAACCGTTATTGTATCCGCCATTTCCGTTATAACCATACCCGTAGTTGTTGTATGCTCGGTTGAAATTGTTTGAATTGTATTGAACTTCTGGTCGATATGGGGTGTTGTATCCGTTATTTGCGTTGTAGCCATTATTATTCAATGTGTTGTTCGAATTGTTTACATTGTTGTTTTGTGCGTTATTTCGATATGTGTCAATATTTGGCGTGAAGGTTTGGCTGTTTGAATTTTTTGATGTCAAATTTTGATTTGTGTTTGTTTGAGAGCTTGCGTTTTGTGTGCTGCTATAAATTTCTTCAACTTCTTGCAAAGAAGTCAAAAGGTTTTGCAAATATGCCTCTCTTTCTTTTAAATTGCTGTTAAGCTCAACAAAATTTGAGTTAAGAGATTCAATGTTTGTGTTGTCAAGTTTATCATTGTTTCGGATTTTGTTTACACTGCGTTTCAAGTCATTTTTGCTGTTGTTTAAGTAATTTAAATATTTGTTAATATTTTGAGATAAATTTTTTATTGCTCTAGCTTTGTCGTTTCCAAGCTTTAAATTGCTTTGCTGATAATTCTTTATCCGCGATGTTGTTTGCAATATTTCTTCTTTTAAAGCCTTTTCATTATTGGTGCTGAAAAGTGAGTTGTTGCGTTGAGACAAAACTTTAGAATTGTTTTCATTGCTCAAAAAATCTGAAGGTGTAACTTGGTTGATGTTTTCAACGGTCGAAGAAGTCATAACGTTGCTTACGCGATCAAGCTGGTTGTTAAGACTTTTGGTTGCATCAGAGTCTGACACGCCGCCGCATCCAGCAAGTGCCAAACTTGAAAAAAGACAAAGTGCTGATATGATTATTTTTTTCATAATTCCTCCTAAAAGTAGTGTGTGTCAAAGTCAAACATTTATTCTTAACAGCTAAAAAGAAGGTTTAGCTTTTTTATTTAAGGCAATAATTTCATGCGAGGTGAAATATGGATGAGAAAAAACGAAATGAAGCATATAACCGCTATGTGAAAGCAAAAATCCCAAAAACGAAGGCTTGGCCAAGTTTGTTTAATTCATTTTTGGTTGGCGGAATAATTTGCTGTATAGGTCAAGGCGTCAATGATTTGATTATGCTATGGTTTCCGTCTATGGCAGAGCAGACGGCTTGGGCTTACACTTTGATCGTGCTTATTTTCATTGCATCTTTTTTGACTGGTATAGGCGTTTATGACAAAATTGGTAAGTTTGCAGGAGGAGGCTCTATCGTGCCAATCACGGGTTTTTCAAATTCAATAACTTCGCCAGCCCTTGAATTTAAGCATGAAGGCATAATTTATGGAATATTTGTGAAAATGTTTACCATCGCCGGACCTGTCATTGTAACGGGGGTGGTTGCGAGTTTTGTTGTTGGTCTTATTTATCTGTTTATATGACCATTTGTTATTTGAAAGGTGGTGAGCGTTTTAGCTGAAAAACCTGAGCAGTTTGTGATGAAGGAGCAAAATGAAGAAAAATCAAACGGTAAAATTTAGAAACAAGCCCAGAATTGTGGGCAGCTATTCTATTGTTGGTCCAAAAGAAGGTAAGGGCAATTTTGCACCTTACTTTAACTATGTCATGAAAGACGATTCTTTTGGTGAAGACAGCTATGAAAAAGCTGAAAAAAAGATGTTTGAGCATGCCATTGTTGGCGCAATTGAAAATGCGCATCTTCAACCTGACGATGTCAATCTTCTTCTTGCTGGCGACCTTTTAAATCAAATCATATCTTCTTCCTATGCAGCGCGAAATTTTAATTATGCTTACCTTGGTCTTTTTGGAGCTTGTTCAACCATGGCTGAGAGCTTGGCTGTTGGAGCATCGTTGATAGATGGTGGCCTGTTTGACACGATAGTTTGTGCCACAGGCTCGCATTTTTCAACAGCTGAACGTCAATTTCGTTTTCCACTAGAACTTGGAAATCAGCGTCCTCCAACATCTCAATGGACGGTTACAGGTGCTGGAAGCTGTGTTTTGTCAAACAATGGCTATGGTCCAAGAATAACGATGGCTACTTTTGGCAGGGTTATAGACTGGGGAATAAATGATGTAAATGATATGGGAGCTGCAATGGCACCTGCTGCAATGGACACCATGCTTGCACATTTTCGCGATACAAAAACCACTCCTGACGATTACGACCTGATAGTTACTGGCGATCTTGGAAAACTGGGATCTGAAATTTTAATCGACCTTATGGAAGATAACGGGGTCAAGTTGGGACTTAATTATAATGATTGTGGTCAAATGTATTACACTCGCAACCAAAATATGCTTTCAGGTGGGAGTGGCTGTGGTTGCAGTGCGACGGTTTTAAATTCTTATATCATCGACAAATTGAGAAAAGGTGAGCTTAAGCGTGTTTTGTTTATGCCAACAGGGGCTTTGATGTCCACAACGGCCACTCAGCAGGGGGAAAGCATTCCTGGCATTTGTCATGCTGTTGTTATTGAATGTGATGAAGAGAATGTTGATAAGTATTACAAAAAAGTTTCAACTTCAACAGCGTATAAAACAACAAAAGGAAATAGAAAAAAGGGGGAATAATGTATTATCTTTGGGTGTTTTTGATAGGCGGATTTGTTTGTATGCTTGGACAAATGTTGATTATTTACACCAATATCACATCTGCGCGAATTCTTGTAACTTTTGTGCTGATTGGGGTTGCGTTGCAAGCATTTAATGTTTTTGCACCAATATCAGAATTTGCAAAAGCAGGAATAAATGTTCCTATCATTGGTTTTGGAGCTTCTCTTGCTAAAGGTGCTATGGCGGGTGCTCAATCAAAAGGTCTTATAGGGGCTTTTACTGGCGGTCTTGAAGCCACGGCTGGAGGGATTGCAGCGGCTGTCATTTTTGCATTTATCTTTGCTTTAATTTTTAAATCCAAGACTAAATAGCACTATTTATAGTATTATGCAACGCATAATAGTCGCTATATGTTGTAATAAAACAATATTGAAACATTTTGGTTTAAAAAGCATATATATAAATGTGCAAACTTATAAAGTTGTCAAAGTCAGTCAAAGAAGAAAAACCAAAAACAAGTTGAAAATAGCCTTGTGTTTTTTGCTTGTCTTTGTGATTTTGGCACTTGTTTATTATTTTGCGGTTATTTGTCCTGCTGTTGTGGCATTAAGTCAAGAAAAGGTGCGTGCGATTGCAACAAAAACTATCAGTGAAGTGGTTGGGCAGGTGCTTACTGAAGGCGGATATACTTATGATGAACTTGTTGAAGTAACCTATTCTTCTGAAAACAAAGTCAGCCAAATTTCAACAAATTCAACTCAAGTCAACTTGCTGGTAAGAGAAGTTACTGCATTGGTTCAAGAGCGTTTTGACGAGCTTGACAACACAACTATATCAGTAAACTTAGGCTCTTTCAGCGGAATTCCCTTTCTGTTTGGCTATGGACCGCAAATTCAACTTAATTTGGTGCCTGTGGGAACAGTGCAAACTTCGTTTGATACCAAATTTCTTTCTGCTGGAATAAATCAAACTTTGCACTCGCTATATTTTGATGTCAATGCAGTTTTAGGGTTGCTTTTGCCAGGTTCGACACAAAATTTTCAAACAAATCTTCAAATTTTGATTTGTGAAAGCGTGATTGTTGGAGAAATTCCTAGCATCTATTTGCAAGGGCAAATTGCTTAAAAGCCCTTGTTTTTGTTTAAATCTATGCTTTTTTGTTGACTTAAAAAAGATTTTTTTGCAATTTTGTTACTTTTTTATAATTATCGCAAGGAATTTTGATTTTTTTGTAGTATAATAAAATTGAATAACTTTTTAGGAGATTATATTGCAAAACAAAGGCTTTCCAACTGACTGGCTTTATCAGTTAAAGCAAAAAAGCAACATTGTCAGCGTTATAGAAAGGTATGTTCGTCTTGAAAAGAAAGGAAGAAAATATTGGGGGTGTTGTCCATTCCATAGCGAAAAAACACCTTCATTTTCTGTGAGTGAAGACGAAGGGCTTTTTTATTGTTTTGGCTGCAAAGAGAGCGGAGATGTGATCAGCTTTGTGATGAAATATGAGTCGTGCGACTTTTACGAGGCGGTCAAAATATTGGCGAAAAATGCAGGAATGCAGGTTCCAGAATTTTCAGGAGAAAAAGAGGTTATTGAGCAGAAAAAAAATAAAGAGCGATTGATAAAGCTTCTTGATATTGCTAGGTTGCATTATCAACAAAATCTGCTTTTGCCACAAGCAAAACCTGCTCAAGAATATATCAAAATGCGTCAATTCAACCGCAAAACACTTGAGGATTTCAAACTTGGTTACAGTCTCAATTTTAAAGAAATAATTGATTACCTTAAAAGTCAAGGTTTCAGTTTGCAAGAGATGAAGCAGGCGGGTATTGTTCAAGAAAAAAATGGATACTTCTACGATGTTTTTGCTGGACGATTGATGTTTCCGATTTTCAATTCTTTTGGCGAATGCGTGGGCTTTAGTGCTCGTGTGCTTGGACAAGCTGATTTTGCAAAATACATAAACACTGCTGAAACTTTGCTTTTTAAAAAAGGGCGTGTGGTCTATGGTATCGATTTGGTCAAAAAATTGAAGCAACAAGGCAAACTTGACAAGATAATCATCGTCGAAGGTCAAATTGATGTTATTGCAATGCATAAGGCGGGATTTAACAACACTGTTGCTTGCATGGGCACAGCGCTGACAAAAGAAAATGCACATGAGCTTAAAAAACTTTCAAACAATGTTGTTTTGATGTTTGATGGCGACACAGCCGGACAAAAAGCAACTTATCGAAGCATTGATATTTTACGAGAAGAAGGTTTTTCAGTAAAGGTGGCGCTGATGCCAGAAAAACTTGATCCAGACGAGATACTAAAAGCTCAAGGCAGTCAAAAAATCAGCGAAATTGTTGGTCAGGCGCTTGATCCAATGGACTATTTGATTGAAAGCGAGCTGAAAAAATATAACCTTTCAAATCCAAGAGACAAAAGCGAGTTTATAAAGCAAATTTTGTTGCAAATTTCAAAGATTGATTCTTTCAGTGAAGAAGACATATATCTTGGGAAATTACGCTCTTTGACCAATGTGCCGATCGACATTTTGCGGCGAGATCTTGAAAAAGAAAAAATCGGACAACAAGCAGCTGTATATCAAAAGGAAAAAGATCGGCAAGAAGTTTTAACTTCACGCGAAAATGGCAATATAAAGGCTGTAAAATTCATTCTTGCATCTCTTATGCACGGCAAGGAGTATGTGGACAAGAAAATAGATTATTTGCTTTTGCTGCCAAAGCAAAGTGAAATCGTTGAGCTTTCTCAAAAACAAATTCCGCTTTCATCCTATTACGATTACTTTGATGTTGACAATAATCCGCTGGTAAAAGACTGCATAAACTATGATTTCACTTTCTATGAAAATAACGGTCAAAAATATTTTGAAGAGTGCGTATGGCTTATTGCCAGTCAAATTTTGCAAGCCAAACAAACTGTGTTGACAAGTCAGTTTAAGTCATGTTCTGATCTAGTTCAGAGACAGGCGATAATGAAAGAACTTAGCCAGGTTACAAACAATTTGAGAACAAAAAATTTGGAGGAATTTTATGTCAAGTGAAAATATTGAACAAATGAAGGAAAAAATTTTGAAATCAGCCTTGAAAACCAGAAAAATCAATGCTAGTGATATTTATGACAAGTTTTTAAGGTTTCCTGAGGCTTCTGACAAAGATATCAAACTTTTCATTAAAACATTGCGTGATAACAAAATTTCTGTCATTGAACAAGAAGATAATTTGGACGAGGACTTGAATTTGGATTTTTCAGGTTTCACAAGTGTTGATGACCCTGTCAAAATGTATTTAAAAGATATTGGACAAGTCCCTTTGCTCACACCTGAAGAAGAAGTTGAACTTGCAAAAAAAGTGTTGGAAGGTGATCAAGATGCAAAAACAAGATTCTGTCAGGCAAACTTGCGCTTGGTGGTTTCACTTGCAAAAAGGTGGGCTCCAACAAGTTCTCTGTCTTTTCTTGACCTTATTCAAGAAGGAAACATGGGGCTTTTGAAAGCGGTTGAAAAATTTGATTACACAAAAGGTTGGCATTTTTCAACATATGCAACATGGTGGATCCGACAAGCAATTTCAAGAGCAGTGGCTGATCAAGCCAGAACAATTCGTCTGCCTGTGCATATGAATGAAACCATCAACAGATACAACAGAGTTGTGAGAAGTTTGCTTCAAAAGCTTTCAAGAGAACCGACACTTGAAGAAATTGCACAAGAGATGGGTATCAGCGAAAGCAAAGTGGTTGAAATTCAACGAGTGGCACTTGAGCCTATCAGTTTGGAAACTCCTGTTGGTGAAGAAGACGACAGCAGAATGAGTGATTTTATTGAAGATACAAAGGTTTCAAACCCTATGGAACTTGCTTCTCAAAATCTTTTAAGAGAACAAATTCTTGCAGCTTTGGACACTCTTACACCAAGAGAACAACAAGTCATCAGAGAGCGTTATGGTTTGATGGACGGCAAGGCTAAAACTTTGGAAGAAGTGGGCAAAGAATTTTCTGTAACCAGAGAAAGAATTCGTCAGATTGAAGCCAAAGCGCTGAGAAAACTTAAAAATCCAAGCAGAAGCAAAAAACTGATTGACTTTATAAACTAAAACCTTGTATGATAGGTGTGAGGAGAAAATATGGATATTAGCAAAATTTTAGAGTATCAAAAACTTGACAGCGAACTTTTTAAAATTGAAAAATCGCTCAGAGATAATGAAGACAAAAAAATTGTAAATCAAATGCAACAAAATGCAAAGATCGCTCAAGAACGTTCTTTTAAACTTGATGAAAAAGCAAAAGAGCTTGAAAAAGAATTTTCTGTAGCCAAAAATCAATATGAAATTCAAAGAAAAAAAATGGATGAGATTTTTGCAAAAGACATTGACAAACTTTCTAAGGAAGAAGTTGAAAGACTTGTCAAACTTAAAGATAAGCTTTCACAAAACTTGGCAATTTTAGAGCGAAACTTTGCAAAACTTGCAGAAAGCATGAATAGCCTTCTTTCTGATTTCAACAAAACAAAAAATGCTTATCAGATGGCAAGAGAGCAATACAGCAAATCGAAATTAAACTTTGATAAAGCTCAAAATGAGGTGCAACCACGCAAAGAAGAGATTTCAAAACAGCTTGCAAATCTTGAAAAAGGCATTGATAGCAAAATTATTGAAGCTTACAAAAAGCGTCGTGCTGAAAATATCTTTCCAGTTGTTGTGCCGCTCACATCAAATTGTTGCGGCGGCTGCAGAGTGGAGCTGTCAATGGCAAATCTTTCAAAACTTAAAGATGAAAAAGTGCTCACTTGTGAGCATTGTCACAGAATTATTTACGCAAAAGACTGAAAAACTTTTATCAACTAAATTTTAAGATAAGGACATTTCGCTTGCCTTATCTTATTTTTTTATTTATAATATTCATGAAAAGATAGTATGATTTTTAGAAAGTTTTTTAATAAAGATGCTGACAAAATCGATTATTTCACAAAAGAGCTAGGCATAAACAGAAGAGTATGCGAATTGCTTTTGTCAAGAGGACTTGCCAGCAAAGAACAGATGCTAGAGTTTTTAAATCCAACTGTATTTCATGATCCGCTGAAACTTAAAGGTATGCGGCAGTTGTTGGATAGAGTTTTTCTTGCAAAACAACTTGACGACAAAGTGCTGATTTTTGGCGACTATGATGTTGACGGCGTCAGCGCAACGGCAATTATGTTGAAGGCTTTGCAAATTTTTGGCATAAAAGCAAACTATTATTTGCCAAACCGTTACCAAGATGGTTATGGGCTGTCAAAGCAAGTTATAGATAAAATTTATGACAAATATTCTCCAAATTTGATTATCACAGTTGACTGCGGGATATCATGTTATGAAGAAATTGAGTATGCAAAAAATAAAGGTATTGAAGTTTTTGTAACAGATCATCACGAGATTCCAGAAAAATTGCCAGACACCGTGTGCGTAAACGCAAAACTGCCAGAGCAGGAATACCCATTTAGCGAACTTTGCGGAACGGGCGTTGCTTTCAAGTTTGCTCAAGCTCTTTTGGGGGAGAATGAAGCCGAGCAATTTTTGCCAATAGCTGCTCTTGCAACGATTGTTGATATTGTGCCTTTGCTGGATGAAAATCGCACGATCGTAACAAAAGGATTGAAGTTATGCGAAAAATATCTGCCTATTGGTCTTAAGATGTTGTTCAAGGAATATGATATCTCGCTTGCAAAACCGAATTCAACTGATATTTCTTTTAAGATAGGCCCAAAATTGAACGCTCCTGGTCGAATGGGTGATGCTGTTGATGCTCTTAAAATTTATCTTGAAACTGATCCGGTCAAAATTATAAAACTTATTGATAGAATAAAGGCTCACAACACAAAAAGGCAACAACTTTGCAACAAAATTTATGAAGATTGCGAAAAAGCTCTTGCCAAAGTTGAACTTTTGCCGCTTAGAGTGATATGCCTTGCTTCAAAAGTTTGGGATAAAGGAGTGCTTGGCATTGTCTGCTCTAGGCTTGTTGAAAAATATCACAAACCAGTGTTTTTGTTTGCACAAGAAGGCGATATGTTGAGCGGCTCAGGAAGAAGCATCAATGACATCAATATTCACCAACTGCTTTCTTCGCTTTCAGACATTCTTGAAACTTTTGGTGGACACTCTATGGCTGCAGGGCTCAGTTTAAAGCGAGAAAAGTATGAAGAGTTTGTTCAGAAAATAAATTCATTTGCCTTAAACAGCATAAATGATGAAGTGTTTATGCCGATCAAGTATTATGACCAGGAGATAACTGAAGAAGAAATAACGCCTGAATTTGTGAAAGAACTTTCTGTGCTTGAACCGTTTGGTTGTGATAATCCTAGGCCAAAATTTAAAATTAGCGCGACAAATATTGAAATTTTGCCTATGAGAAAATTTCCACAGCACGCCAACATAAAAATTGGCTCTTTCACCATAACCTATTTCAATTTTTTAAGCAATTTGACAAAAATGACTTTTGCCAGAGTTAAGTCATTTATATTTGAATTTCAAGGTGGCGGAACAAAAGCGTTGGTGGATGAGTTTGACGGCGGCAGTTTTATAGTTGAAGATGCCTACAAAAAACTTAACTCTATTGCTCTTGGGCAGCTTGTCATTGAAGGAAAAACAGAAGCGAAATTCAAACTTTATCCTGAAAAAGAATTGCTGCAATTTGTCAGCAAAACAAGCACAACTGTGTTTGGAACAGCTTTTGTGGCATATTCTTGTTTTGATTATGTTGATTTTGCCAAAAATTATAACACCCAAGGCATTTATAACTACAGTATTTATGGCAATAAAGAAATTGGACAAAACAGCTTACTTCTCAGTCCGAAAGGAATAAATTGGGCAAAGAATTTTTCAACAATAGTCTTTCTTTCTCCAGTGCTCGATACAAAATTTATTGCCGCTTTAAACAAAATTTCAAAGGCTGAAATTTTCTTGCCAATGGGGAAAAACAATCCTGTAAAACAATTTATGGGAATAGATTTGTCAAGAGAGTGCTATGGGAAGATTTACAAGGCATTAAGTGGCAAAGCTGGCAGGGCGGTTTATAATATCTTTGAACTTTATGATCAGCTTAATCTTCCTCAAGATATTTCGTTTACAACTTTTTATGGAGCTGTCACAGTTTTCAATGAGCTTGGGCTTATCAGTATTGTGGATGAAGAGCAGATGACGATCTATATTGATCGAAAAACGAAAAAAGATTTGCAAAGCTCGAAAGTTTACAACAAATTTTTAACATTCAAAAAGGCTTATAAAGGAGAATAATCATGAGCCAAAACCTTATGGAAAAGATAAAAGACAACATCTTTTCACATGTAAAATTAAACATAAACGATAAAAAACTTGTCAATGAGATGATTTGTGAAGAGATGAATCTTGAAAGGGTTGATGTGATCACGGATATGATAATTTCAATGAAGCTAGACAAAGACTCCGTCATAGCTTTTTTGGCATATCAGCTTTACAAAGTGGATGAAAACAAAGCAAATGAAATTGAAAAAAAGCTTAACCAAGACAGCATTGAAATGCTAGAGGCCTATAAGATCATCAAAGACATCAGTCAACTCACATTAAGTGAAGAGATTGAAGACATCAAGCGAATGTTTATTGCGATGAGCAAAGATATGCGAGTGGTTTACATCAAACTGGCTGGCATTTTTTACGATATTTCTGTGCTTAAGTTGCCTCTTTCAGAACGTGAAAAAAGTTTTGTCAAACAGGTTGAAGAAATTCATGTTCCGCTGGCTGAAAGGCTAGGCTTTGACAGACTTAAACAAGACTTGGCAGACAATGTGATAAGACTGTTGCATCCTGAAGAATACAAGCGTCTTGAAGAAACTGTTGCAAGCAAATATGAAGAAAATGAAAAACAGCTAGCTCTTACTAAATCAAAAATCCAAAAGATTTTGGATGACCTTAACATCAAAGGCGAAATTGTAACTCGACAAAAACACATCTCTTCAATTTATAACAAATTGCACAGCAAAAATCTTCGCATAAATCAAATTTATGACATAATTGCCATGAGAGTGATTGTTGACACTGTGGAAGAATGTTATGCCGTGCTTGGCAGAATTCATGGGCTTTACAAACCTATGGCTGGCAGAGTGAAAGATTATATTGCCAATCCAAAACCAAATGGCTATAAATCTTTGCATACCACCATCATAGTTGAAAATCAACATCCAATGGAAGTGCAGATTCGCACTTACAAAATGCATAAAGAGTCAGAATATGGTGGAGTGTGTGCTCATTGGCTATACAAAGAACATAAAAGCAAGAAAAATGAATTTGACAGCAGAATGACTTGGTTTCGTGAGACTGTTGAAAACGCAAAAAATATGTCAAATGAAGATTTCATCAACACTTTGAAAAGTGATCTTTATGATGGGGTTATTTTTGTTCAAACACCAAAAGGCAGAGTGCTTGAGTTTCCTGAAGGTGCAACTGCAATTGATTTTGCATATGCGATTCACACCGACATTGGAAACAGCTGTGTTGGGGCACGGATAAATCAAAAAATGAGACCGCTCAACACTCCGCTTACCAATGGAGATATTGTTGAAATCATCACATCAACGCAGTCGAAAGGCCCTTCAAGAGATTGGCTCAAAATGGTCAGATGCAACAACACAAAATCAAAAATCAGAGCATTTTTCAAGTCTGAAATGAAAGAAGAAAACATTAAGACTGGCAAGAGCATCTTAAGCGAGCAGGTTCAAGCAAAAAACTTTTCAATATCGCAACTTATCACTGAAGAATATATGGACGAAGTGCTTGAAAAGTATAATTTTGAAAATGAAGATGAGCTTTATGCTGCCATAGGTGGTGGCTCATTGTCTGCTGGTCAGGTGGTGGGCAAGTTTATTGCGCTTTGGAACAAAGATCACAAAATCGAAGTTTTGCCAACAAAAGTGGTTCAACTTAAGAAAAACAAAGATGGTGTTTTGATTGACGGCGATAGTGGGCTTTTGGTTCGTTTTGCTGGTTGTTGCACTCCTATTGAAGGAGATGAAATCATTGGCTATATTTCTCGCGGGAAGGGCGTAACAATTCACAGGCAGTCTTGTCCAAATCTCAAATACCTTGAACCAGAACGGCTTATCGGCGCTCAATGGCAGATAAGAGAAAATGCTTCTTTTCTTGCTCATATCAAGGTTGAGGTTGAAAAAGCAGATAATAATATTGCAAAACTGACAACCATCATCAGCAATTTGAAGGTGCCAATGCTAAGTTTTGAGGCGAAGGATGTGGGTGATAGGTTTGATTGTATGGTTGGTATTGAAGTCAAAAATGCTGACCAACTTGGTAAGATCATCACCTCAATCAAATCACTAAGCGATGTTATTGATGCATACAGGAGCGAAAAATGACAATCAAAACAAATGTGCCAGCTTTAGAAATAGAGCTTAAGGATCTGGCAAATCTTTTTGGTCAGCATAATGAAATTGAAATAGATCATCAAGAGAGCAAAAACACAACAATTTTGCATGACAAGTTTGTTGTGGAAAATAATGGACAAGAAA
Organism: uncultured Clostridia bacterium; assembly: GCA_944349535.1. GTDB lineage: Bacteria > Bacillota > Clostridia > Christensenellales > UBA1242 > Caccovivens. The sequence continues at coordinate 3,955 of CALVNA010000015.1, read as the reverse complement.
AAGTTTTCGAGTTTTCATATCAGCTTGACCCAAACCTGTCCGATTTGGAACAAAAATCTTTAAGAAAAAAGATGCTCAAAAATCATCTTTATCAAATGCTGAATAAAGAACTTAAGATGAGCTTGCCTTGGGGATCACTCACTGGCATCAGACCCACCAAACTTGTGCGAGATATGATTGAAAAGGGGCAAATCAAAGAGTATCTGGCTGCAGAAGCACTTGAAAAAATGTTTTTTGTTTCAGAGCCAAAAGCCAAACTTGTTGCAAATATTTTGAAAAACCAAAAGTGCATTATCAGAAACGACAATCTTATCGACATTTATGTGAACATTCCAATCTGTCCAACAAGATGCGTTTACTGTTCATTTATTTCTCACAAGCTTTCTGCTTTAGGTGATGAAAAGGTGGAAAAATATCTTGATTGTCTTGAAAAAGAGCTGGCAGCTGTCAAACAAATTATTGCCGACAAAGCTTACATTGTCAGAACAATATATGTTGGTGGCGGAACGCCTTCAGTTTTGAGTGAAAGTCAGCTTGAAAGGCTGTTAAAAATGCTAACCTTTAGCGTTGACGAATTTACGGTTGAATGTGGCAGGGCAGACACAATCACAGAAGAAAAACTTGATATTTTAAAAAAGTTTGGAGTAACTCGACTGTCAATCAATCCGCAGACCTTTTGTCAAGCAACTTTGAAGCGTATTGGCAGACCAGTTTCAACGGCACAAGTTTTGAAGGCGTATTCAATGGCACTTGAAAAAGGCTTTGTTGTCAATATGGACATGATTGCCGGACTGCCACAAGAAAAGTTTGCAACTTTCAAAAAAAGTTTGGCAACACTTTTAGAGCTTTATCCGCACAATATCACCATTCACACACTTTCACTTAAGCGGGCAGCAGATCTGAAATGGCAAAGTGAATCGCTGAGTGATAAAGATGTTGAGAAGATGGTTGACTATTCATATAAAGTGCTGAGTGAAAATGGTTACAAGCCATATTATCTTTACAGACAAAAAAATCAGCTTAAAGGGCTTGAAAATGTTGGCTATTTTCGAGATGAGCATGTGTGCATATTCAATATCGACAGCATGGAAGAGACAAACACTATCATAGGCATCGGTGCAGGTGCCATGAGTAAAAGGGTTTTCAATATTGAAAGAAGGATTGAAAGGCAGCACAATCACAAATTTATCGAAGATTATTGCCAAAACATTGATAAAATCATTGAAGAGAAGAAAAATTTTTATAAATAACAAAAAAATAGTTTACTTTCAAAGGCAAGTGTGCTATAATCAGTTTCAGTCGATGCCTAAGTCGCAGTTTATCGACACCTTCTGACGATTTACTTCGATTTATGGATTAAAAAATTTAAATGGGAGGAAAACATGGATAAGAAAGAAATTATTGATTCTTACAAACTTTCTGAAAAAGACACTGGCTCTGTTCAAGTTCAGCTTGCACTTTTGACTGCAAGAATCAATCACTTGAACGAACATTTGAAGAAAAACCCAAAAGACAATCACTCAAGAAGAGGACTTCTTCAAATGGTTGGTAAAAGAAAAGGTTTCATGTTATATTTGAAAAACAAAGACATTGATGCTTACAGAGAGTTGATCAAAAAACTTGAAATTCGTGATATTAAATAAAGAAGAAGGGGGCAATGATTTTTTGCCCTTTTTTTTAGGCTAAAGGAGAATAAAATGAAAGAAGATGCAAAAATTTATACCATTGAGATTGGTGGAAGAAAGGTCAGCTTTGAAACCGGCAGACTTTGCGAACAGGCAAACGGCTCTTGTCTGGTAAGATGCGGCGAAACTGTTGTGATGGTCAATGTAACCATGTCAAAACAACCACGACCAGGCATTGACTTTTTCCCACTTGCAGTTGATTATGAAGAAAAAATGTATTCAGTTGGAAAAATCCCTGGCGGATTTAAAAAGCGTGAAGGAAAACCATCAGATAAGGCTATTTTGACTTCTCGCCTTATTGACAGACCTCTTCGTCCGCTTTTCCCAAAAGGATTTTATCATGATGTGTGCGTGGTGGCAACTGCTTTGTCGGTTGATCCAGATTGCCCACCAGAAGTTCTTGCAATGCTTGGCTCAAGCTTTGCTCTTTCAATTTCTGATATCCCTTTTATGGGGCCTACAGGTTCAGTTCAGGTTGGGCTTGTTGACGGAGAGCTTATCATCAACCCGAACGGTGAACAGAGAGAGAAATCTGACCTTCATCTTACCGTTGCGGGCACAGAAGAAGCTGTTTTGATGGTTGAAGCAGGTGCAAATGAAGTGCCTGAAGAAAAGATGCTGGATGCAATCATGTTTGCACATGATGAAATCAAAAAAATTGTGGCTTTCCAAAAGAAAATCAAGGCGGAAATTGGCAAGCCTGTTTGTGAACATTTGATTTACGACATTGTTCCAGATGAAATCAACACCGCTGTTCGTCAGTTTGCTGACGAAAAACTGGACTGGGCACTTGACACTTTCGACAGAGAAGAAAGACAGTCAAGACAGGAGCAGGTTGACAATGAAACTAAAGAGCATTTTGCTGAAATTTTCCCAGAATGTGAAAAAGCTATTGGTGATGTGCTTTACAAGATGACCAAAGAAAAGGTCCGAGCAAAGATTTTGAATAAAGGTGTTCGTCCAGACGGTCGAAGCCTTACAGAAATAAGACCGATTTGGTGTGAAACTGGTGTTCTTCCAAGAGTTCACGGAAGTGCAATTTTCACTCGCGGTCAGACTCAAGTTTTGACAACACTTACTCTTGGCACTGTTTCAGATATGCAAAAGCTTGACGGGCTTGATGATGAAGAGGTTAATCGTTATGTTCATCACTACAATATGCCGCCTTATGCAACAGGTGAGGCAAGAAACCTTAAAAGCCCTGGCAGAAGAGAAATCGGCCATGGCGCTCTTGCAGAAAGAGCCCTTGAGCCAGTTATTCCAAGCGAAGAAGAATTCCCTTACGCTCTCAGACTTGTCAGTGAAGTTCTCTCTTCCAACGGCTCATCTTCAATGGCTTCTGTTTGTGGTTCAACTCTTGCTCTTATGGATGGTGGCGTGCCAATCAAACGCCCAGTAGCTGGCATTGCAATGGGACTTATCAAAGATGAAGAAAGCAAAAAAGTTGCTGTGCTTTCAGATATTCAAGGGCTTGAAGATTTCCTTGGCGATATGGACTTTAAAGTTACAGGAACTGAAAAGGGTGTTACAGCTATTCAAATGGATATCAAAATCAAGGGTATTGACCGTGCAATTTTGACACAAGCACTTAAACAAGCAAGGGAAGGCAGAATGTTTATTATGAACAAGCTTCTTGAAGAGATCAAAGAACCAAGACCAGAGCTTTCAAAATATGCACCTAAGATTATCACCTTCTCTATTGACCCTGACAAAATCAAAGACGTCATCGGTTCTGGTGGAAAGACCATTAACAAGATTATTGACCAAACAGGTGTCAAGATTGATATTGATGATGACGGACAGGTGTTTATTGCAACTCAAGATCTTGCAATGGCAGAAAAAGCAAAAGAGATTATTCTTGGCATTGTTGAAGAAGTTGAAGTTGGCAATGTTTATGACGGCAAAGTTTCAAGAATAACGGCTTTTGGTGCTTTCGTTGAATTTGCTGGAAACAAAGAAGGTATGGTTCACATTTCAAAACTTTCGAAGAAAAGAGTTGCAAAGGTTGAAGATGTGGTAAAGCTTGGCGATGAAATCGAAGTTGAAGTCATCAAAATTGACGACAAAGGCAGAATTGACCTTAAACGCCTTGAAAAATAGTTGAAAAAAGAGAAAAGCCAAAGCGAAAACTTTGGTTTTTTTGTTTGCGTTTTAATTTTTTATTTTAAATACTTTGTTTTTCATGTTTTTTAGCGCCATAATAAGTCTTTGAATGTCGGAGAATGTGTTGAAATATGAAAGCGAAACTCTGACGGCACCTTGACCAAGAG
>CALVNA010000014.1 GCA_944349535.1 uncultured Clostridia bacterium | reverse complement strand
AAAAAGCTGCCCCGTGGGCGGTGCTATGGTTTATTATAAACATGCAAATTTTATAATTAATTTTAACAATGCAACTCGCCATCAGCAATAATATCTTCAGCAGAAACAAGACCTGGCAATCTTTCTTTAAGAGCAAGTCGTTTGTTGAACTTATATCTTCCAACTCTTGTCAAATTATAGTAAGCATCTGTGAAGAATGATGCATTGATAAAGTTTCTTGTATTTTCTGCAGAAGGAACATCTGAAGGTCTAGTTTTTCTTGAAAATTCAATAAGCGCTTCTTCTTGAGTTGTTTGAGGCTCTTTATCAAGAACATTTTTGATATAACGATTGTTGCCAAAAACTTTTAAAATCTCTTCGTTTGTAAAACCGAAACATTTAAGGAAAACGCCAAGAGAAAGTTTGTTCTTTCTCTCAAGCATGATCTTGAGCATTTCATTTGCACCCTGAACAACCTCGATCCAAGTCCCATGAACAGGAATCATCTGAGCCTTTAAAGATGCATTATCATCTTTTTCGCGTTTAAGATAAACACTTGGAGCTCTGACAATTTGATTGATAACAACTCTTTCAATACCATTGAAAACAAATGAGCCCTGCTCTGTCATCATTGGCACATCGCCAAGGAAAACTTCTTGCTCAACAGCTTGTCCTGTTTCTTCAACAACAAATCTAGCCTTGATTTTGAGCGGCGAAGAGTAAGTCGTCCCACGGCGTTTGCATTCATTTATGTCATATTTTGGCTCTGCAAAAGGCAAAATTTCAGTGATATAGAGTTTTGCTTTTCCTGAATAATCTGTGAGTGGAAAAAACTCATCAAGAACATTCTTAATGCCATTTTCAAGGAAGTCTTTATAAGAATTTTTTTGAATTTCAAGAAGTGGTGGAACTTCCACATACTCTTTGCATTGACCAAATGTATATCTATCAACTTTTCCAGATTTTACTTTTCTAAGATTAACTGACATTTTCTGCTCCTTAATTTTAAGAGTTGCAAAGGACGAAAAAAAGACACTATGACCGCAAAAAAGCCATAAAATGCCCTGTTTTCAGTTTAAAATTCACAAAATTTCTTCACAAGCGCTCTTATAGTTGAGAAAATTATAGCAAAACTCTTCTGAAATGTCAACTATTTTTTAAAAAAAATTTTTATATATTTTGTTTTTAACAAAAAGAAAAAATTTTAAACATAAATTTTTGGCTGTTTAAAGTTGAACAAAAATGTTTATAAAAGAGCTATTAAAAAATAATGAGCAGAAGATTTCTGCCCATTATTCAATTTCAAACAGCTGGTAAAGATCGCTTTCAAAATTCAAAATACGAAGCTCTGTATTGTTATTGCCTTCTTCATTAGATCCAGACCATATTTGTTCTTGGTTATCAATATCTGCAAATTTACAATTATACAAAGGCTCTATCGTGAAATCAGCACTTGAACCAGTTGTAAGGTTACCACAAGAAGCCTGACCATAATTGTTTATGGCAACTCTATAATCAGGATTAAAATTTGACAAGAAAGTTACAAAATTTGAAATTATATTTGCTATCGAATTTCCTGTCGCGCCATAGTAATACACATTTTTTATTGTTGATTCATCTTTTGTTTGGGTATACCAATTTACAGATGTGAATGCACCATCTTTATCTATATACCATTCAGACAAGGACTTATAATCTTGCATAGCATTAAGATAATTTAGGGTTATGTTCATACTAGAAGAAGTATAGCAATTTTTCAGAGATATATTCATTGCCTCTTCGGCAATCAAACCACCAATATTAAGGCTTGGCTGATTCAATGCATTTGAAATATTTGCAGAAAGTTCTGCTTGGCAATAAGAATTTGAAATCTCTATGTAAGGCACTGGATTTGAAGAAATAGCTCCAACAAGTCCACCCAAAGTGCCAACAGCTGTTTGCCCTTGCAGAGTGAGTGGCTCAGCTTTGACTGCCACTTGATCTAAGTCAACAGGACCACGGACCTGACCAATCGCACCACCCAAAGTGATTCTTGCAGTGATTGCCCCGTCAACAACCGCCTGATTGATTCTTGAGTAAGTTGCAGAACCAGCACCTGCAATGCCGACAAGTCCGCCGACATTTTCAATGCTTGAATAGCTTGAGCCTGAAGCAGCATAAGCAACTGTGAAGGACTGATTCATAAGCACTTGATTGATTTGTCCGCCATTCAAAAGCCCAACAACACCGCCGACAGCAATTGGCAGTTGCCCCACAATAGAGAATGGAGCAAGGCTCTCGCTGCCGCTATAAACCACTGCTTCAGTCAGCGTTCCAGCAATCTCTCCAGCAACAAGTCCGCCATAGCGATAAGCTTTGATGCAGTCGTTTGCAGACGGCAAAACTTCAACCGTGCTGACAACTGCATTTCTGCCAATTCCGCCTATTGCAAGCCCTGCTCGATCGCCTCTGACTGAATTATTGTTTTCGACCACAATGTTTTGAGCAGTTCCAGAACCCAAATGACCAAAAGCTGCACCAGCATAAGAATATACCGAAGCATTCATATTTTCAACATAACTTTGGTCTTGATCTGGGTTGTAATAGGCTACAGCGTTTACATTTGAATAAATATTTTTGAAAACATAGTTGCCTTGCGCTCTTCCAACAACGCCTCCAACAAAATTTGATCCTTGAACAGTCAACGAGTTTGTGGTGATAACTTCAACATTGTAAATCTGTCCGTTGTTGACATAGCCAACAAGACCGCCCACCGAAGCTGTTCCAGCAAAGGTTACCGATGAAGGTCTGAGCACAAGATTTTTGATGACTCCCCCTCTTGAAGAGGAAACTCCAAGACCAGCAAACAACCCTGCATATTGCATCTGAGCATTTGATTGAAGCACAATGGATGAAATTTCCATTCCGTTTCCTTCAAAATTTCCGGTAAATACGGTTTGGTAAATTTGTGAGTTTGCTGCAGTTGAGTAATCAATGTCTGCAACAAGTCGATAGTTTGCGTTGTTTTCGTTTGATGATGGAGAGTTGTTTTCTAAAATCAAAGATTCCATCGTGCTTGCATTATAGATGACATTTGGATTGTAAATTGAACCACGATAAGCCGTGCGTGTAGCATCGGTTGAAATGTCATCTTCATAATTGTAAGTTGCATCCCCCGTGCTTTCATCAATGTCAGCATCAACAAAATTTCTGACCGAAAGTGTGTCGATGTTGGCAGCTGAAAGCTCAAGCCTTGCTGATGGAAGAGCATTATAAGCTATCTGGTAAACCGTGTTGACTTGAACACCAATTCCATTTTCATTGTTTATCTCAGTTGATTGATTTGTCGGCTCAAATGAAATATAGTTTGCGTTTGTTTGCTCTTCTCCTGTGAAGAACCAAACGCCGCTTGTGCCAACATAGTTTGTGAAAGCAAAGCTGTCAAATTTGCCACTATTTATATCACCAAAATCATCTATATCAAGTCTTTCAACACCTTCAAAAACAATTGGGTTTAAGTCGATATTTATTCCTTCATCTGTCAGATAATAACAATTTTCAAAAGTGCCCACACCACTGTTGTCAGCCTGATTCTCATTGTCTCCAACAGATTCCTGCTCTTCTTCAAACGGAGTGTTTCTCATTGCAAAGCCAGCTGCAGCAATTGTGTTGTTTTGCAAAAGGCTTAGTGAGAAGCTGTTTTGTATGTTTCCAGTATTGACATAAACAAAACCAGCCATGTTTGCGCTGCCCTGAAGATTTATATCAGAGTAGCAATCTGAAATTTGCCCTTGATTTTCATAAACAAATCCAGCAGAGAAGTTTGGACCTGACAAATAGCTTTCTTGGTTTGTAGAATAAACCGAAGTTGAATCAATTCCGCCAGTAACAAGACTTGTGATAATTTGCCCGCTAGTTGAGTTGACATTGACAAGTCCAGCAACATGGAAGCCTTCGTCCACTTGGTTGTCACTTGAACGCAAAACTCCTTCTCGATAAGAACTTGCAGCGATTTTGCCAATATTATAGCCAACCACACCGCCAATATTGAATGAACCATAGATGTTTATTGAAGATGTGCAGTTTGTAACAAATCCGCTGTTTTCTCCAACAAGACCGCCAACATAAGCCGATTCAATGTCAGCTAAAGCGCAGTTGACAGTGAAGATAGTGTTTGTTGGCGAGTAAACTTTGCAGTTTGTGATGCTGCCATAGTTTCGTCCAACAAGAAGTCCTGTTCTATGCTCGGCACCCGTTGTTGCAAAAACAACACCATAGTTTGCATTTCCCACATCATAAGAAGACAAAACTCTGACATTCACATTGCGAATAATGCTGCCCGAAGCCAAACTTGTGAACACTCCAAGCTCTAAAGACGATCCCATATCATATGTTCCATCCCAGATGATTGAGTGCCCATTGCCGTCAAGCGAAGCAAAAGTTGCAGCCTGTGGAGTGTAAACTTCAACAGAATCATCAACATTCTCCACATATTCCTGAGATGGCAAGATTATATCGTTAAGCAAGATATAGTGCCCGCCTTGATGCATATCAAGGAAGTCTTGATAGTCAAACACTGGTATTGGCGACTCTTCACTGCTTGAAACAAACACTTCAAATCTCACTGTGGTGGTGATTGTTGTGAAGTTAACAGTTGGATCAGTTGTAGCAACCTGATAAACGCTGCCATTTCTTTCAAAACGGCCTTGGTATTTGACATTATAAAGATTTGCATCTGCATCGTTGATTCGCAGTGGCACGATAGCAAGATTGTTATATCGGAAATAATAATTTTCTCCGCTACCATTTACTGGCAAATCGTATTCATAACTTGCCTGCCCTGCATCAATGCCAGGAACAGATTGTCCAGGAATAATATTTGTGAAATATGACCAATTTCCATTAGCAGTAAGATCTCTGACAAAATTTTCAACCATTGTTACAACAGCTTGGTTTGTATTGTCATATTCTATATAGTCAAATATATCAATGCTCAGTGCTCGGCTTGAACCAATAGGCATTGTGATCACACCGTCAACCATGCCTGAAATTATATCTTTGTTGCCATCCTCGTCATTTTGGTCTCCCAAAGAGCTGTCAACAACGTATTGCATAATGATAAGCGTGATTGTATGGCTTGCAGAAATCAAATCGTCTTCTCTGGTTGCTGAAACAGAAATCTTCATCTCTCCGGCATTAGTGCCAATGTCAGCACTTGTGATTTGAAGATAATACTCACCGTTTTCTTCAACAATAGTGCCATACTCAGAACCTGCAGTAACAATAGGCATTTCAATGTCTTGCTCATTGAACCCATAAGAGTCAATAAGCAGCCTATAACGAAGCCCGCGAGCAACATAATAAGTGTTTGTTCCTACTTCTGGTTCTTTGCCTTCGATTGAAATTGAAACATATTCTTCAAGACGAAGGGTCAAATCAATATACTGCTCTTGAATCACCTGTCCGTCATCATACACTCTTACAATAAATCGTGAAATATTGTTTTCAACAATTCCGGAATTGCCAATGTTATAAATAAAGTAAAGCACTCCATTGTAAGTTTGATATTCATTTTGATAAAGATTTAAAATTTCATCTTTGGTTACAAGAAACCCTCGCGCTGTTGCTGAGCCTGTGATCTTTGAAGATTCAAACAAGTTTTCATCTTCTTCGGGGCTTGTCTTTCTTCCAGCAAGAGCAAATGTTGCAACACCACTGCCATAGTTATAGTTTTCAGTTGCATTTTCAATAGTCAAATAATCAAAATCGCTATCATCTGGCAGCAAATTGACTGTCAAAAGCGAGTTGTTGCCAGGATATGTATAATCACTTTCCATGCCAATTTCAGAAGTCATTTGATCTTGATTGTTGTAATTGTCAATCAAAATACTCTGCAATGGCAGGTTTTCAAAAATTATGTTGATGACCACATAATAATCCGAATTTGTTTTTGAAAGAATCACAAGTTTGTATTCGCCATAAATTTCCTGCTCAAATCTGTTTTTGTAAGCATCGCTGTATTTGTTGATTGAAACATTTAGAGGGAAATTGTAAGTCTTGACAACTTCTCCGCTGCCACTAACCATTGTACCAGCACCAATCTCGACATCAAATAAATCTTTCATTGATGAATTTTCAACACTGGCACCATTATAGGTTGTCTGAATCACTTGATTGTTGAAAGTCAAATAATATTGAAGACCTTCCCCTTCAGCATCTCCAATCGCAAGATCAGCAGTTGAGCGCACAACAATTGTTTCATTGATTTGACTGCCAGACGAAATCACAACATCATCATATCTGCTTGCACCAATGCCAAGAGCCCCCTGTCTGTAATCAATTGTGCCATCTATACTATTTTCTAGCCCTTTGTTGACATTTGCAACAAATTCGTTGTTTTGATTCTGTCCTTTTATGATTGGAACAATCTTGACATCATATTTTTGAGCCAAATTGCCGTTGTTGTTTGAAGTTATAACAATGGTTTGTCCGCTTACACTGACATCAAAATCTTCGCTTGGCTCACTTACTCCTCGCTCTGAAACATCAATCTCCGCGCTCATGTCAGTGTTTGGCGCCATGTTGAAATAGAAATTGTTTAAATTGGCAAGCCCAGTTTGATCGATATGCAACGATTGCGAGTCAAACAAATAATTTGGTCTGATATACAGCATTGCACTTTGGTTTGCATACATTGTGATGGTAAAATCATCAATCGGTTCTGCATTTGCAGAAGCAGTTGGATAAATTGTTGAAATGGCTGGGTCATTATTAAAGTAGTTGGTTATAAAGATATAAAAACTTACACCGTCATTTATATTCAAAATGCTGCTGCCTGAAACTTGCACCCAACCCGTGCCTTTCATTGTCATTCTGCCATTTTGATCGATTTCCAAAATATTGGTGTTGAGTGATCTGAGAGTGATTTCTCCCTTTATGTCTATAGGATAAAGCTCGCTATCCATTGAAAGAGTGTTGAAATTTTGATTTAAAAGCTGCTGAATGTCTGCAAGCGAAGCTTCATCACTTTCAGATTGTGCAGAAATGGCATTAAAATAGTATGCAAAGAAGGCATAAAGTCCAGTTTCTGTTGACGTCATTTGATTGTCAAAATGTTCAGTTATTGCAAGATCAGCTTCGGTGCCTTTTGTTGCAAATGCAATATTGTCAACAACCTGATTTTCAAGCACGAGAGAAACTTCACCATAGTATAATGAAAGATCGCCTTCAACAATATTAATTGGGTCAGCTGTAACTTCATTACAATTTCTTCTCAAATAAGAAATAAAGTGGTCTTTAGCCTTTTCAAAAGTCGTTCCTTCATAGCCTTGAACCCCAAATGCAATTTTGTTGAAAGTTACACCCTCTAAAGTTGTGATGCCTTGACCAGAAGTATTGGATTCTGTCAAATAGACAACCATCATTGAAGAAGCCTCGCCTGTTTTGCCATCATCAACTGCTTGTGCATAAAGACTTGGAGCGATTGTAAGCTCAGTGCTGTCATTTAAAAGTTTTCCTGTAAACAGACCAGCATTTGTCATGCCAGAAAGTGCTCTGACAAAAGTTCTTGTAGTCAGACCAGCAAGAGGTTGAGTTGTTATTCCGTCAGCGATCTCAAGTTGACCGATAGCTCCGCCGACATAGTTGAGGCCGCTCACCTGCCCGCCAACAACAACACCTTTGCCAGCCGAGTAATTTTCTGCCGTATAAGCCGCTGCTTCATTATAACCAATCACGCCATTTCCGTTTTTATCTGAGACAACTTTGCCGGCAACCGCTCCAACATAACTCTGCGACTGACCGCCTTCTTGCGTCAAATTTGTGTTTATCAAAGCATAAGCAAGATAATTTGAATAACCACCAAAGATTTGTCCATCAATCTTCTTTATCTGCCCATCGCTGTAACCTGCAATGCCACCTGCATAGACATTTACATAGCTATAATCAATGTTTAAGAAGTCATTTGAGAACAGCATATAGCTATAAAGGCGGTAATCTTCACTTTCAGAAAAATCTTGTGTGATTTCGCCGTTATTTACACCGATTTCAGAAAAATCTTGTGTGATTTCGCCGTTATTTACACCGACAAGCCCACCAATATAGGCACTTGAAACTTCATCTTGAGCAACACCATTAATTGAAATTTGCGATTGATCAAGTCTGACAGAAATATTTTGAAGTCTGCCATGATTTTCGCCAGCAATCAAGCCAATATAAATATTTTGTTTATTTTCAATAGTTTGATCAATATTGATGCTGCCAACAAAAGTCAAGTTTTCAATGTATGCCCCTTCTACGATGCTGCTAAAGAGCCCAGCAAAGCCATCACTTAAAGAGTTTACGTTGATTCCATTTATGATTGCATAATCATTTGTGCCAACAATTGAACCTGAAAGCTTACCAAGCGGCATCTCTATGCCCTCAGCACTGATGGTTGTTGTAACCTTATAGTGTGCTGCCAAGTTTTGCCCAATTGCCGCCAAATCTTTACTGCTGTCAATGGTAAATCTGTTTTCTTCGGTGCCGTTTGCATAAGTGATTGGAATTGTGATCAATCTGCTTCGATTCTCTTCAATAAAGAGTCCTGAATCATCATACCAATCTGCCGCTGCGATTGTAAGCGTTGCTTGAAAGGTTGAATTGTCAAAAAAGTCTTCATGCATTGCTGCTTGAACGAAGTCTGAATCTGCAGTCAAAGTTATGCTTACGATATTGCCGTTATTTTCAGCTTGGACAATTTCGATTCCTTGATTATTTTCGCCAAAAAGTCTGTACGTTGTGCCGTCACAAACAACACTCGCCCCAGAAATTGACACCACAACATCCTTGTTTATTGCTGTGTTTTGAAGCACTCGCAAATTGATTTGATGCTGCCTTTCCAAACTTGAAAATTCAAGCGAACTTATTGGAGAAAGTGAAGACAATCTTTCAACTGCGTTGTAATTTAGCACATTAACATTGATTGTGAAGGATCTTCTTGGAGTGTCATATTGATCAATGCTTCCAACCAAGCTAAAAGAGTTGATGCCATCGGCATCTGCAGCCAGTGTCAACAACAACTCCTGTGCATCAAATGTCGCAATGATTGCGCCCGTCAAACTGTTTGCGATTTGATAGATTGAACTTTCATTTTCTCTCAAATACATGTTGTTGACAGTTTGACCATTGTAAAGCAGTCTGTAACCAGGAACGGTCCAAGCAATAAACTTGTTGCTGAAAGATTCTGCCACATAAGAAGAATCTTGAGGATTTCTAAACAGAAAAGCTGGCGATTGCTCATCAAAACTGCTCACATCAATTTGCAGTTGAGCTTGTTTTCTTGTGACAGAGTTTGCATTGTTGTTGTAAATATAAACATACCTTGCGCTTGCCCCGTCTGGAGTCTGTTCAGTTTGATAAGATCCCTGCCCGTCACGGAGTTTGTTTACCGAAAAATTATCAATATATTCATAACTTATAACCGTGATGGTATATGTCAACTGATAATTTTCATCAATTACAAAATTTTCAACGTTGTAGCCAGTTATTGTAACAGTAATAACAGCTTTGCCTGTGCTGTTTAAGTTGACTTCAAAATAAAACTCGTTTCTATTTGCAAAAGTTATGACTTGCTCTTCTTGATCAACAACCATTGCAAGTTGACGCATTGCAGTCGAGTTTTCATTTGCATTGGCAATGATTTCAAGGTCAAAATTATTGCGGTCCCCAATTGACTGAGTGTTGTTTCTTGCATAGATCAAAGCGCTGTTTTCATCAAAGCTAACAATGCTCATATTGGCATTATGATTTGTAGTTTGAATTGAAAGGCTGTTCAAACTTTCAACTACTCGCACTTGCAGCGCGATAGAAAAACCATTTGGCAAAGTAATGGAATAAACTCCGTTTCCTGTTGCAGTTGGAATAAGATTAAAATTCAAATAATATCGACCATTGACCTCTTGATAAACAGGTTCGTTTTTTTCAAAGTGCACAACCTTCGAGCCTGAGATAAGCTCAACTGAAAAGTCGTCAAAAGCGGCATCAGTGAAAATTTTGTCAGAAAAGTCAACACCTTGAGCATCGTTGTTGAGCGAAAGCGCAAAACCATTTTCGGCAAAGGAAGCAAAATCTTCGTCATATGAAATGGTTGTCGAGCCTTGCAAAATTTGGTAGTTGAATGTCGTGGTCAGACTGTCTTGATAAAGCAAATTGAAATTCAAAACAATTTCAAGCTCTCCGTTATCTGTTACAAGGGCGTTGTCTCGGCCTTTAAACTCAACAAAACTGTTGAGATTGTCAATCACGATATCACCACTGGTATATTCTTGTCCTAAGTATCTTATAGTCAGCCCATCATTTTCTTGCAAGCGAATTGTCAAATTTTCAAACTGACTTCCAATTGGCAAAACATTGAAATAAAATCTTTGCCAGCCAACATTGTTACTTTCGACATAATGGTTATAGAAAGTGAATGTCTGACTTGAAACGGGAGTGTTTGAAAAGTCTGCACCACTTATTACAATACTGTCTGGCTTATTTTTGATTGAAATTGGAATGCTGAATGTATAGTTCACATTTTGATCGTCAGAGTCACTAAAGCCATTATAGAAAAAAGTTACATCAAAGTTTAAATCTTGTTCAACTTGAGTGTTTGCTGAAATGGTGAAAACAAAAACAGTTTGATCAGCGCCATCAATACGCTCTTGCGTAACATTAAGATAGTTTGATCTTGAAAAGTCGCTTTGCAAAAGCTGGCTTGCTCCGTCAATTGTGATTTGCAATTTCACTCTTTTAAAGTCAACTTGCAAATCTTGCTGATAATCAATTGTATAGTCTGGAACAAGAGTGATTTGCTTTGTCGAAAACCCTTCTATAAAATAGCCTTCATCAGAAATCTCATTGTTGGTTGTGTTGAAAATCACATATTCATACTTTGATGAAATGGCGTTTTGATTAATATCTTTCAAAACCACAAATTCTCTTTGAGTGAAAATTTCTTCTCCTGTCGCACCATGATAATTTGCAACAAAAGTAAAAGTATCACCAAAGCCAACAGCATAAGCTTGCTGAGGAATTTCATATTGTCCATCTGCGCTTACAACAGGCAAAAAGTTGTATTTTATGTTGCCGCTTAAAGATAGGTCTGCATAGCCGCGGTCGAGCGTAAACTGGTTGCCTTGACGATCGGTAAAAATCAAATAACTAACTGGCTGCGTTGTCTCCTGCACTGTTAGCAGCCTTACCGAAACAAAGTTATTGTAAAAATCACGAACTTGCGAGCCGTTTGAGCCTGAAACAAAAGTTGAGACATTGTCTAGGCTGAGAGCATAATCATTGTTGAGCCCATAGAAATAATAATCAATATTGCTATTGCTTTGACTTGTGCCTTCTTCAAAAACGAAATCGCTTGAACTTGGTTGCAGGATTTCTTGTGGTGAAACATACAAAGCATTTTGACCTGGGCGGATATAGCTTGAATATTTACTTACCCAAATCACAACATCACAGCTTTTGTAGCCATCCTCTGTTCTGGCTGTCAAGATTGTTGTTTCATCTGGTGAAACAGCTGTCAAACGCACCGTGATTTGATTGCCATTTTGCGCAATCACTTCTTCTCTAACAACACCTTCATTTGAGTAAGAAAAAGACAAAGTGTTGTCCATATCATCAACCATATTGTTGATTGTAAACACAATATCTGCTTCTTGTCCAACTTCAAGGCTGAGCGAAGAGACTGAGCTTGTCAAACTTACATTGCTGTAATCTTTTGGTCCACATGAAGCAAAAAACAGGCTTGCCAGCAAAACTAACAAACTGCAAATAAACAAGTTTATTCTCTTTGTTTTTGTCAAAGCAAAGCCTCCTTTTTTTAATTATCTTCGTTTTTCTTCATACATATTTTCAACGTATTCAAGAGAACGGATATGCACCATAGTCCTTGAAGTTGGCGCAGTGATAACAAATGCTTGTCCGCGCTGTGCGGTAACAATTGAATTCTGCTCTTCCTTATTGATACCACCCGAATTTTTGTAAAGGTCAATAAGGTCATTGACATCACTTGGTGAGAGCGAGAAGATTATTGAGTATTGGCAGGCATTGATGATCGCTGTTGACTGCCTTTTGATCTCTTCTGAGCCAACGAAGTCGTTGATGTTTTGAGTAATAACAATCTGCATTCCGCCATACTTACGGATACGCTTTGCCATTGCCATCATAAAGTTGAGAGCAATAGGATATTTTGTGTTGATAAAGGTGTGTGCTTCATCAACCGCAATGATGATTTTTCTGTTTGTGTTGTGAATAGTGTTATAATCCTTATTGTTTATGATTTCATTTTCAAGATATTTGAAAACCAAAAGCATTTGCGCATTTGTAAGCATATCGTTATTACCGGCAATAAGTGATTGAAAGTTGAAGCAGACAAAGTTTTCATTTGTTTCAATTGATGTTGGCCCATTCCAAAGATTTGAGTTTCTGCCGCCTTTTGCAAATTTTCTGATATAGGCTTCAACAATTCTCAAATTCTTTGAATAAAACTCGTCTTTTGAAGCTTTAAGTTCTTTTTGAATAAGTTTGTAAAGATCGTCAAAAATAGGATAATCTTTTGGCTTAAGTTTGGTAAGATCAGTGTTTTCATCAATATTTTTCTCGTTATACATTTTCAGTATCAGCGAGTTGACAATTTCAAAAGCGTCAGACGATATGCCATCCAGAACCGTTCTGAAAAATTGTTCAAGGAATTGCAAATGTTGATTGAATGAGTCGTCTTTTGCCTCAACTTTGAAGTATTCTGATTTTGATGCATAATCTTCTTCATCATCTGCCTTGTCAAGAGCTCTGATGACATGGAAAGGATTTATAATACCCTGCAAAGAAGAGCCCACATCAATAAGTTTTCCTTTCAAACTTTCAGTCAATTTGTAATACTCTTTTTCTGGGTCGCAAATAAAGATTTTTGTGTTGTCGGCAGCAAAATTTGCAAGAAGCATTTTGACTGCGTAGGATTTTCCTGAACCAGACTTTCCAATAACCATCATGTTTGAGTTTACGCGCTGGCTGTCTCTCTGGAAAAAGTCAACAAACACAGGATACATATTGTCGCCAATGTAAATTCCATTCTCATCTTGAAGTTCACTCGAAACAAAAGGGAAAACCCCTGCCAATGTATAAGTTGGAAATCCACGCTGCAACTCTTCAAAATTGTCTCTCATCGAAATGTTTGAAGAAATAAATCCATCAATTTGCCTTGCATAAAGCTCAGAAAATCTGAAGCCTTCCTGCTTAAGCACTGCTTTAACGTCTTTTCTTGCGGTGTCTTCACAAGTGATAAAGGTGTTGACATCAAAAAGCTGTTGGTTGTTGTTTTTAAGTTGTGTCAGCAGATCTCTTAAAGTGTCAAGGTGCGTTCTAAGTTCAATCTGCGTGCTGCTTTTGCCAGTTCGGTAAAGTTTTGACTCCATGTCCATTATGGCTTTGTCAATTTTGCGTTCGCTTTCAAATTTTGGTGCCTTTTTAAATTTCATGACAACTTTGGTTCTGTCAAGCAAGAAGAAAGATGATCCCCAAGCATTGCCAACTTGCAAAGGATATTCATTTATGGCAAAAGTTCTGTAAAACTTGTCGTCAACACTATATTTTGCCGAACGGAATTTGATTTTGTTTGGTGTTGCCCAATTTACATATTCACTATACGGAATAGAATCAACTTCCCTTTCGTCAAATTCACGATTGTAGTTTGCTTTTATAAACACAGCAAGTTCGCTGCCTGTAAGTCTTTTTGTTGAAACAGGCACAAGCGATGTTGCAAGAGCGCTTGTCATGCCGTTGACGGTATTTTCAAGAGCTTCAATGTCTTTGCCCAAAACAACAAGATAAAAATAGTCCTTATAAATTTTCTCTTTTCTGTTTCTGCTTTCAATAAAAGCAAGCCTTTCTTGAAAAACAGGTTCTCTTGCATCAAGTTCTTCCTGAGTCATCTGTTTTTCATAAACCTGTTCAAGAAGCCTGTCAAATTTTTTGTTTTCGTTGTAAGCATAATTGTCAAGCACCATAGCCTTGTTGATTTTGACAATTTCACAAACCTGACTTTCTTCAAGTCTGCGAAGAGCATTTCCAAAACCAACATCGATGACATTGTTTTGATTGTATTCATTCAAAAGCCCAAACAAGATTGGCTTGACTTCAAGCACTTGAGCATAATAGTCGCCAAAAGAAATAAATCGATCTTGATAGATGCTTTCAAATGGCACGATACTTTTGATGTTTGGCTTGTTGTTTTTTGGAAATTTTTCATAAAGCTTTTTTTGCATTGAATAGCGCATTATGTGCATATAGGTTATGTAAAGTCTGTCACTATCTGAAATTTTGAAGAAAAGCGAAATTCCAAAAATCGCCCAAACGATAGCCACCCAAATATGACCTTCAAAGTTTGAAGTAATCAAAACAATCAAAATGGTTGCTGCAATCACTGCAAGAACCAAATCAATTGCAGTAAACCCTCTCATAAATTCAAGTTTAACTTTTGTTCTTCTTGGAATAATTCTTACCACTTCAACCTCGCTAATTTATTTTACTACAATTAGCGACAAAAATACAAACGATTAAACAACATTTTACACATTTTTCACAAAAATATTTTTAATATAAAAATATATTTTTTTGAGCTATTTTGCGCAGCCAAATTTCATTTGCTGAAAAAAAATAAAAAATTCATTTTATTGTGTTTTATTGCGCGAGCGATAATTTTTTCTGTGATTTTTTCATCTTTTTTTCCTATTATTTCATTATTGTAACCAAAAAGGCTTTTAGTCAGTGTTTTTCCAAGAAGTTTTGATTTGTTTGCAGTTGCTTTTATTGGCAAAGAAGAAGAAAAATTAAATTGCTGGTTTTGCAAATTATTTTGATTTAAAATTTCAACTTTTGGCGATATTTTTGAAAAATTAAATGATTTTTTATTATTTTTTTCACTTTTTTTGCTATTTTTTTTATTTTTTTTGAAAATTACAAAATCTTTTCCAATGCATTCAATATTTTTTTGCATAATTTCACACTTGTCAGTTTGCAATTTTTTGATCTTATTTTTTTCAAGCTCGCACTCTTCAACTCGACCAAGATTCACACCATTCTCGTCATAAACAAGTTTGCCAAGTGGATTTGACAACTGCTCTATTTCAAGGTTTTGCATGGCTGAAATTGACTTTATAAAGACATGCTCATCGCTGCATGAAACCACATCTTGAACACTTAAAAATTTTTCAATTTCGCTTTCACCATCACAAAGCACAAACCCCAAAAGCTCTGAACCGTCAGAATAAAAAACAGGGCTTAAGATATAGCCGACCTCTTCCCCTTCAGCAAGAGCAACAACTTTTTTTGAAATAATTTCACTCAACTTTTCCATGGTATAACTTATTTTTTTGCTCTCCAGATAATGCATTAAAGACAAAATAAGACAAAATTTTCTTTTGCAACACTTGACAAAAGTTTTAAAACACACTATATTTTAGTCGGAGATAAATATGAAAAAAGACAACAAAAAAATTGACAAAAATATGACTATCAAACAACTTTTGCAGCTTGATGAAACACTTGCTGATGTGCTGATGGGCTTTGGGATGTTTTGTGTGCTGTGCCATATCGCAGATGACGAAACGGTTGAAGAAGCCGCAATGGCTCATGGCATAGATGTTGATTTTCTGCTTGAAAAACTCAATGAGCAGCTTGGTCAAAACAAATAAAAAACAGCAAATTGTTGCTGTTTTTTTAATTCAACAAAAGTTTTATTGCTTGCAAAAGTTTATCAATCCCCGCTCCAGTTTTAGTTGAAACCAAAATTTGATGATTTTTTATTTCAACAGGTCCAGAAAGTTTGTCGCTTTTATTTAACACAATAATTCTGTTTTTTGTTGCACCAAGCTCGTCAAGAAGCCTGTTGGTGATGTCGATATTGACTTCAAATTCTCGCTTATCGCCATCCTGTTTTTGCAAAGAAACATCAACCACGTGAAGCAGAAGGTCTGCGTCAGCAGCTTCTTCTAGCGTTGAAGAAAAAGCATCAACCAGCTGATGAGGCAAATCAGAAATAAAACCAACTGTGTCAGTCAAAAGAGCATATTCCCCTTCACCTAAAAAAAGTTTTCTGCTTGTGGTGTCAAGTGTGGCAAAATATTTATCATCTGCATAAATATTGTCTTTGGTCAACAAATTTAGCAGTGAACTTTTGCCTGAATTTGTGTAACCAACCAAAGCAATTTTTGGCAATCTTGACTGCAGCCTTTCGCGTCTTGAAATTTGTCTTTGACTTTTGATTTTTGCAATTTGTTTTTTAAGCGAATCTATTTCTTTTTCCAGCACCCGTCTGTTAAGTTCAAGTTTGCTTTCCCCCGGTCCGCGCATTCCCACGCCGACGCCGCCAAAGCGGCCGCTAGAGCCTTGAACTTGTGCAAGTCTTGGCAACAAATAAAGATCTTGTGCAAGTTTGACCTGTAATTTTGCTTCTCGACTTTGCGCCCCTTGAGCAAAGATGTCAATGATAAGACCAACCCGGTCAATCACTTTAACGCCAAACGCATCTTCAAGATTTTTGACTTGCGATCCTGTAAGCGGATAGTCAACAACAACCACATCAATCACTTCTTCGCAGCTGTCAATATGCTTTTTGATTTCTTCAACTTTGCCACTTCCAATAACTGTTGAGCGGTTGAAATCCTTAACATTTTGATAAAAACTATCCACAACATTCAATCCCGCCGTTGTGGCCAATTTTTCAATTTCATCAGCTTTTCGCACTTTATTGTCTGATTTTTTTGAGCAAACAACAACAGTGATTGCATTTTCCTTTTTCTCTTGCACAATTTTCATAGCTTCATTATACCATTTTAAACAAAACTATGCAACTTTATTTACAAATTTACTCCGACAAGCTCGCCTGTCTGAGCGTTGACGACTACATCGTATTTTACACCTTGTTCACAGACAAGCCTAAAGCTCCAGAAGAGCTGATTGAACGGCTCTCCTTCTTCATGCAACACTTTCAAATATCCTTCTCCGCAAAACCTCCCATCGTTATAGCAAGATGCAATTTGGTCTATAAGAGCGATTCTTGCCATTTCTAAAGCCTGATTTGCATCCACAGCAAAATCTCCAGTTATATTTGTCAGTTCAATTCTTTGTCCATCAACAACAATGGCGATTGAATCATCACCTTTGACTGCATAACCAAGATCGCCCATGTACACATGACTAACAGGATTTAGCTCAAGAACAAAATCTTGACTTTGACCATCAATAATAAGCTCAACAGGGAGCTCTTCTTCTGCTCGAATATTATCAAATTTTATTTCAATAAGCGAAAAGTCACAAGTCTGACCATGTTTTCCATCAACTTTATAGTCAATTTCCCGTTGACCAACGCTCAAACTTGCATTGACGCCCCGACCTTGACCTTGAAAATATGTTGTTGTTATTTCACTCATATAATCTTTAAGATTAAACTCTTTTCCCCCGCACCCAACCAGCATAAATGGAAGAAGAAGCACAAGTGCAGCAGCAAAAACCTTTTTCATACAACCTCCAATGCTATAAATTATGTTTGTAAGTTTCCAAAAATGTGTTAAAATGTATGCGTGAGGTAAAAATGAAAAAAAATCTGAAATTTTATCTTAAAAAAGCACTAGAAAACCATTTTGCTTTGGGCGCTTTCAATTTTAGTAATTTGGAAAGTCTGCAGGCAATAGTCGCGGCAAGCCTTCAAACAAACAGTCCAGCAATAATCTCCGTGTCAGAAAGTGCATTGAATTATATGGGAGAAAGCTTTGTCATCAGCCTTGCACAGGCAGCGAAAGAGCAAAATCCCGCTCTATTTCTTCATCTTGACCATGGAAAAAGTTTTGAAATCTGCAAAAAGGCGGTTGATCTTGGGTTTGACAGTGTGATGATTGATGGCAGTGCTTTGCCATTTGAAGAAAATGTTTGCCTTACAAAAAAAGTTGCCGATTATGCTCACAAAAAAGGAGTGCTTGTTGAAGGAGAACTTGGTCAAATCAAGGGAATAGAAGACAATATTGACATTGCAAAATCCAGTTACACAAACCCAGAGCAAGCAGCGGAATTTGTCAAACAAACAAAAGTTGATATGCTTGCAGTGGCAATCGGAACAAGTCACGGAGTGAACAAATTTGTAAAAACTCCTTCGCTAAGGCTTGACATTTTGCAGCAAATTGAAAATATACTGCCTCAAACTCCTCTAGTTTTGCACGGAGCATCCACAGTTGATGAAAAACTTGTTGAGACTTTCAACAATTTTGGTGGCAAACTTGACAAAGCACAAGGCGTCAGCGAAGAGCTGCTGATCAAAGCGATAAAGGAGCATAACATTGCCAAAATAAACACTGATTCTGACATAAGACTAGCCTTTTCTTCCGAAATTCGCAAGGTTTTAAGTGAGAACAAAAAAGAATTTGACCCACGAAAATATCTTGGAAAAGGAAGAGAAAAAACAGAACAAATCTTGTCATTCAAGATGAAAAATGTTTTCTTCTGCGCTGACAAAAAATAAAACAGCCTTAAACTAGGCTGTTTTTTATTCTTTTTCTTCATATTCGACGTTGCTGCAAGACTGCTCTGAGCTTAACTTTTTGTTTAAGCTCTCAAGCAAGTCTTTATATTTTTTTCTTGTCGCCTCACCACCACGAATATGCTTTTCTCTGAAATGCTCGTCTAAAATTTTTTGCACTTTTAAATATAGCACTCTGTCAATTTTATAAAGCCTTTTTGAAACATCATTGTGCACAGTGCTTTTGCTCAGCGAAAAAACTTTTGCAGTTTTTCTTATTGTGTCATGTGTTGAAAGAATATGATTTGCAAGCATTGTAACCCTTTCGAGTTTTTCATCATTCATAGCTATGCCTCCATGGCATAACCTATGACTAAAAATTGAAAAATATGTCAAAAAATGACGAAAGCTCTCTTGAACAGAGAGCTTTTAATTGAAAATATAATTTCGCAACATTTTAAGAATTATTTTTTTGTATATTGTTCAATCAAATTGACAATTGAAGGGATGTCGCTGAGTTGTTTGAGTTGCTCGTCAGGAATTGAAACGTTAAACTCATCTTCAAAAGTCATCAACATTTCGACAACATCAAGAGAGTCTGCCCCCAAATCTTCCACAACATTTGCTGTGTCAGAAATATCATCCGTTGAAATGCAAAGTTGTTCTGCAATTATTTTTTTTACTTTATCGATTGTTTCCATAAATCCTCCGAGAGCATTATATCACAACAAAGCAAAATTGCAAAATAAATAAGCAGAAATTCCGCTTATTTATTTTGCAAATCAAGATAATTGTTTGGATCAACAGGCTCTTCATTCAAATAAAGCGTGAAGTGAAGATGATCACCAAGATCGGATTCAAAGGCTGCACTGCTGCTGATTGAACCAATTTTTTCACCAGAAGCAACTGAAGCTCCTTCTTGCACCACAGGTTCTTCTGCCAAAGAACTATAGGTGCTGACAAAGCCGCCGTCGTGAGTGATTTCAACCTTGTATCCGTTAAGTATATCATAACTTACATCTGTTACAGTTCCGTCAAGAACGGCAAACACATCAGCATTATCTGAAGTGAAATCAACAGAAAGATGAGCCTCCCATTGATTTAATGTCGTGTTTTCTTGAAGCTCTGTGGATGAGAAGTCTTTCACAATGCTTGCCTGGCTCATAGGCAATGAAAATTCAAGACTAGGCGATGTTGTTGGAATGCTACTTCTGCCTGCAAGAAGTCCCACTGTGATTGCAACAACGATCACAACCACTCCAACAGCAACATACATCCAGTAGTTTTTGAAAAACTCGACAAATTTGTTTTTCTTTGTGATTTCCATTTCTTACCTCCTGCCAAGTTTATTGCCAGAAGAAATTATTTTATACATAATTTTTCACTAGAATAACATTTTGCTAAAAGCCCGTCAAAATCAGTGGAAATCCGACAATCACCTGTTTTTCTTGTTCAGCAATCTGAACATTTATCTTTTTGCCAGACACATAACGAAAATCATTATATAAATTTGTATAACCATAGTAAATTTTCATCCCTTCAACATCTTGAGATCTATAAATTTGACCAGATAAGGTTTGAATTATTTGCTCAACATTTTCTGAAAAATACAAATTAAAGCCTTTGATTTGATCTGAATATTTTTGATAAAATCTTTCAATATCGCTGTAAACTTCAACAATATATTCATCGCCATTTTGCACATAATCATAGCCTTCAACCTTTTCTTCAAGCACAAAACTTGCCCTCGCCGCATTGTCAAATGGAAGTGCTGGCGAGAAGTCAAAATAACAAAAAACCAACAACAAGACTGTCAAAAACAAAAAAGCAACCAAATTTTTCATAGAAAAATGATTGCCTTGATTTAAAGATTATAATAAACATTTTTTGCAGAAATTTGTTATAAAACCGTCATTAAAGTAAACATCACAATGGCAGCTGCAAAACATAGCACAGCAAGCGCTGAAAACAAAATCTTTTTGCCTTTTTCGCCAAGGCCGTGTTGTTTTTTTGTGCTGACTGCTCTCTCAACATTTTGAGATGGCGCCACCTTTGTATTTTCTTGGTTTTTGAAATTTGGCGGTGGTGGTGGAATAAACGGCATTTTCAACTCCTTGAAATTATTATAACCAACTTTTTCAAGCTTTGTCAAACATTTTCAACAGGTTGCACGCCCCAAATTGTTTGCACATCAAAAGTGCTGTCGAGAGTTTCAAATACAAAAGTTAAAATATATTTTTTCCAGCTTACCGGCTGAAAATTTTGACCGCCAAGCATAACATCGGAACAAAAACTCACCTTTTCATTTGGCTGGATTAAATTGTTATAATAAAAATATCCATCATCATTTTTGACCCAATTACTATTTTCAACTATATCAACATCCAAAATTTGATTTTGTGAAGAATAAACAAAAACCTTGGCTCTTAAATACAAAGAGACTCCACCATCCATATTTTTGACAGCAACAACTTGAGGTAATCTTTCATCTGGCAAAAATCCACCTGAAAAATTTAAAGAAGCACTGGTTGCTTGATTTTTTTGCAAACCACACTCGATGCTTTGCCCCAAGACCAAATCGGTGGTGTAGGTATTTTCGGTTGTGAAAAAAAAGCCACTTTTCCCAAGATAAACACTCAGCGCCAACAGCAAAACCAACCCAATACATGCAAACAGCCAACCAAAATTTGATTTGTCGATTTTCATACAAATATTTTGGTCGGCTTTAATTATTTTTATTCATAATGCAAGACTCAGCCCTTGACTATACTTTTCTTCTTCGACGAGAACGAGCCAATCTGAAATTGTCAATTTGAATTTGTTTGAATTGATTGCTCTCTTCAATCAAATTTTGACGGCAAACATTCCAGCGATACTTTCGGTTGCCATAG
>CALVNA010000013.1 GCA_944349535.1 uncultured Clostridia bacterium | reverse complement strand
CTGGCGTTGTTTTCAACTTTGCAACCGCCGTTGTTTTTTCACTTATTCTTCTTTGCACAATAGGCTACGACATTCCTCAAGTTGTCGCATTTGGCTATCCAACTGCATCAGATCAGGCACAAAACGGCTACGTCATCTCGCAAGTCGAACAAAATTCTCAAATATTCACACTTGACGAAAGCTTGCGACTGCAAGAAGGCGATGTCATTCTTGCCATAAATGGTGAGAAGATTGATTTTGCATACGGCTCAAATTACAATGATCTTATTGCCAAATACAAAGAAGAAGCAAAAGAATGGGCTGAGTTAAACAATGCTAGCGTTGCAGATTATCCACTGCTAGAATTATCAATTCGCAGAAACGGAGAATATACGACCGCTTACACTGGTTTTTCTGTCATAATTCAAGCAAAAATTGAATCTGTAGATAGTGAAACAGGAGAGTATGTGCTTGGCAAAAGCGAAACTGTTTACTCAGCTGGCATATCTGCAACCGCTTATGTGCATACCTTTTGGGAAGCTCTTGAGCGGTGTGTGCCTTTTGCAATCGGTCTTGCATGGATTGTTCTCAAGTCTTTGTGGCTGCTTATCACATTCCAGTTGCCGATTTCAGCGATTGGTGGACCAATCACAACTATTGAAACGATTGCTTCTTTCACGCAAGCAAGCCTTGCAAATATTTTGATTTTAATTCCGCTTATTTCAGCCAATTTGGCAGTATTCAACATTTTACCGTTGCCGTCGCTGGATGGTTCTCATGTCATGTTTACTGTTATTGAAAGTATAAGGAAAAAGCCGATCAAACGAGAAATTGAAAATATGATTCACACCATTGGTTTGCTTGTGCTTTTTGCTGCGGTCATATTGATTGACATTTTGCATTTTGTGTTGTAAAATGTCGGTATGAATGAAATTTTGCAAAAATTAAACAAAAGATTTGATGAGAAATATGATTTTTTGAAATTATATGAAGTGCTTTTTGATAAAAATTCAAATCTTTGCACTTTTACTTTTTTATTTCCATTTTCTCATCAAGATTTAGAAGCACAAGAGCGAAAAGAAATTGAGCTGTTTATTAAAGAGACTTTTTCACTCAACTGCAATATAAAGGTCAAATTCAAAAAAAGTTTTCTTGACGAAGTTTTGATAAGACGAGAAATTGATCAATTTTTCAAATCAGAAAAAAAATCTTTAGCTCCATATATTTTTAATGAAAACATTTCTATTTCTTCAAGCAATTATGATATAGCGATTCAAATCAAAATCAATCAAGATGTGCTTGCCATGATCGATGAACAAGAACTGAAGAGTCAACTGACAAGATGTCTGAACGAAAAATTTATAGCCAATTTTTCAATTGAAATTCTTGAAAACCAAGACAGTTTGCCTGATGAAATTGATGCACCAGATTTGCAGCCACTTTCTTCAAAAAAAGTGGAGCGTTATGATGTTGAAGTTCTCAAAAAAATTGTGGGCGGAGAAATCACTCCAAAACCAGAATACATAAAAAACAATACCAAACCAAAACTGTCGGTCATCTTGTTTGGACAAATTTCAAATATTGTCAAAAAAACTTTTACTATAAAAAAGGGGAAACGAGCAGGGCAAGAAAAAGCACTTTATAGCTTTTCGCTCGACGATGGCAAAAAAATTGAATGTGTTTATTTCTGTTCAAAGACAAACGAAAAGGTGATGGACAGCCTTGAAAGCAATATGTCAGTGCTATGTGTGGGCGATTTAAACTATGGAATAAACGGCAATTTAACCTATTATGTAAGAAAAATGTCCTGGGCTCATAAAAAGGAAGTACAGCAGCCAGTGGCTGAAGTGGTCTATGATCATAAGCAAGTGGTTTTTCCTGAAAAAATTGAAATAACATCACAAGCATTTCTTTTTGACGATAATGTTTCGTATAACGATACAGTGCGTGGAAAAACTGTTGTGGTGTTTGATATTGAAACCACTGGTCTTGACTCTGAAAATGATGAGATAACTGAAATAGGTGCAGTCAAGGTGGTTGACGGAACAATTACAGAAAGATTTGCAAGTTTTGTCAAACCAACAGTGCCAATTCCTAAAGAAGTGCAAGAATTGACGCATATCACAAACGAGATGGTCAAAGATGCACCTTCAATAAATGAGGTTATATACGATTTTAATAATTTCTGCGCAGACTGTGTGCTTTGCGGACATAATGTCATTGGTTTTGACTTCAAATTCATCAAAAAAGCTGCTGAAAAAGCAGGACTATATTTCAAAAACCAAATCATTGACACTTTGGTGCTTGCAAGATCTTCTTCCTTAAGGCTTGCAAATTACAAGCTTGGCACCATCGTTTCAGCGCTTGGTTTGACGCTTGAAGGTGCGCATAGGGCATATAATGACGCTTTTGCAACAGCTCAAGTGCTGTTGGAACTTTGCAAAATAAAAAAATAATTTAATTAAATAGTTGATTTTATTTTATTTTTATGTTACAATAAAGTTGACTAGATGGTGCGGGGAGTGAGCAGTTTTTGTTCACTCCCTGCTTCATAAATAAGGAGGCACAAATTGGCAAGCAAAACAAAAACGCTATGTGAAGAGAAAATCGTTCCAGTCATTGAACAAATGGGTTACGATGTTGTGGAAGTTGAATACGCCAAAAAAGCCGATGGCATGAATTTGACTTTCTTTATCGATAAAGATGGCGGAATTGATGTTGATGATTGTGAAAAGGTCAGCAAAACCATCGATCCGCTGCTTGATGAACTTAACCCAACAGATGATCAGACTTATATTCTCAACGTCAGCTCGCCTGGCATTGACAGACCGCTCAAAACTGATAAGGATTTGAAACGACATATCGGCACTGAAATAGCAATCACGCTTTTTGCAAAGCAGAATGGTGTGAAAAATTTTGAAGGTGAACTGATTTCATTTGACCAAAACAATGTAACGATAAAACCTTTACCAGACAAGAAGGGCAAAAAGATAGATCAAAATCAAATATCACTTCAAAGAGATAAAATTGCACATATTGTGCCAATAATAAAATTTTAAGGAGACAAAATTTATGATAAACAAAGATTTCTTTCAAGCACTCGAAGATTTGCAGGCAGAAAAAAAGATAGACAAAGAAGCTTTTATCCAAACACTTGAAACTGCTTTGACATCTGCATACAAAAAAATGTATGGTGAAGCAAAAAGTGCAATGGTGAAACTCAATCCTGAAAAAAACACCATTCGCATCTATTCTTACAAAACCATCGTTGACAACGTTGAAGACCCTGACAAAGAAATTTCGTTGGCAGAGGCAAGACTAATCAAAAAGTCATATAAAGTTGGAGACATCGTTCAAAGTGAAGAGTCAACAAAAGAATTTGGCAGAATTGCTGCTCAAACTGCAAAACAAGTTGTTATGCAAAAACTTAAAGAAATGGAGCGACAGAATGCTC
This sequence comes from uncultured Clostridia bacterium, assembly GCA_944349535.1. Lineage (GTDB taxonomy): Bacteria > Bacillota > Clostridia > Christensenellales > UBA1242 > Caccovivens. Next base: position 18,903 of record CALVNA010000013.1, on the reverse strand, counting down.
TTGATGAACTTGCCGAGAAAGAAGATGAGCTTTTGACAACAATTGTAAAACGAATTGACAATGGCACTGTTTACGTTCAAATTTCAAACTCTCACACTGAAGGTGTTATGCTTCCTTCTGATCAAATCCCAGGAGAAAAATTTAATGTGGGAGACAGAGTGAAGGTTTATGTCAAAAAGATAAAAGACTCTTTCAAAGGCACACAAATTCAAGTTACTAGAAGCAACATTGGCTTTGTTCGAAAATTGTTTGAACTCGAAATTCCAGAAGTTGCAAACGGCGACATTGTGATCAAAAACATTGCAAGAGACCCTGGCAACAGAACAAAAGTTGCTCTTTACACTCAAAAGCAAAATATCGACCCTATTGGCACTTGCGTTGGTTTCCATGGTCAAAGAATTGATACAATTGTGTCTGAACTTAATGGCGAAAAAATTGACCTTATTGAATACACAGATGATGCACTTGAATATATCGCAAGAGCGCTTAGCCCTGCAAAAGTTTTAAGTGTTGAGACTAACGAAAGTTTAAAAGCTTCACGAGTGATTGTTCCAGACGATAAACTTTCGCTTGCCATTGGCAAAAACGGACAAAATGTTCGTCTTGCAGCAAGGCTTACAGGTTGGAAAATTGAGGTTAAAAGCGAAAGCTCTGTTGCAAAACCTGCTGCAATTGAACCTGAATATGAACTTACTGAACTTAGTGATGAATCTTTTGATGACCTTGGTGATCTTGAAGAGCTGGAAGACCTTTCTCCAATCGATGATGAAGATAACTAAAGGAGATGAAAATGGAAAAACGACAAAGAATGTGCCTTGCCTGCCGACAAATGTTTGACAAAAAAGATTTAGTAAGAGTTGTCAAAAACAAGGAAGGACAAATTTTTGTTGATAAAAGCGGCAAAGCAAATGGTCGTGGAGCTTATATATGCTCAAACAAAACTTGCTTTGAAAAATTGAAAAAACAAAAAATTTTAAATAAAGCTTTTAAATGTATGATTGATGAGCAGGTTTATACTCAACTGGAGGAAGAGATTGCAAAGAGATAAAATTAAAGGATTGTTGAATATTTGCAGAAAAGCTAATTATCTTATTATAGGCGGAGAAAATCTGGAACAATATAATAAAAAATTTTATCTTGTTTTGTATGATCTTTCTTCTGCTAAAAACACTTTAAAACTTATCGAAAAGCTGAAAAACAAAACAAATCAAATCGTTGGAGTTGAAAATTTGCAAGATTTGATTTCAATCAAAAATTGCAAAGTTTGTGCAATAAAAAATAAAAAACTAAGTGAAATTATAAAAAATTTATGCGAAGAAAAGGAGTGAAATTTGGCAAATCAACTTAATAATTTAAAAATTATTCATGACATGCAAAAAGAGGGTTTGATAAATGGTCTTATTGGGCAAGTTCGTCAATCAAAAGGACTTGTTGATGTTTTTGCGCAAAAACTTGCTAAAAGATTGAAAGATATTGAAGCAGCAACACAAGCAAAAGAAAGCAAACCTGAAGCAAGTGAAAAAGTGGCAGAAAAAACTCAAACTTTTTCAAATGGACAAAATCAGAACAACAACTTCAGAAAGTTTGACACAAAACCACAAAATAAATTTTCACAAAAGCCTTTCACTCGTCCACAAAATTCGAATGATAAAAGGGACAGCTTTGCAAAACAACCACAAGGACAAAGCTCTTCATTCAATAAAGGACAAAATAAAAAATATGGCAACAATTTTGTTTCAACAAAAACAAACAATTTCAGGTCATTTTCATCAAATGATGCTCCAGAAATTGACCTTAAAGCTGAACGCAATTATACCAACAAAGCCAAATTCGCTCAAAAACATTCTTCAAACAATGAAGAAAGAAAACAGCAAAGCAAAAAGTCGTCTTCTTCTCGCAGAAACAATATTTTGATTGAAGATGAAAATGGCTTTGAAGAAATTTCTTACGGCTCTCGAAAAAGCGTTGTAAAAAAGAAAAAGGAAGACAAGAAAGCTCCAGTAACAGTTGTAACTCATGCAGTTATGACTTCAAAAGAATTTACTGTAAAAGAGTTTAGCGAAAAAATTGGCAAACCAGTAACAGAAATAGTCAAAAAGCTGATGTTGCTTGGCGTTATGGCAACAATAAATTCAAACATTGATTTTGAAACTGCAGAGCTTGTTGCTAGTGATTTTGGCGTCACGCTTGAGCTTAAAGCAGAAAAATCATATGAAGAGAAACTTCTTGAAAGTGCAAATGTTGAAGACGAACAAGAAAATCTTGTTAAAAGACCTCCTATCGTGGCAGTTATGGGCCATGTCGATCACGGAAAAACTTCGTTGCTTGATGCTTTCAGAAAAACAAATGTGGTCAGTGGTGAAGCTGGCGGCATAACGCAAAGCATTGGTGCTTATCAAATTGAATTTAATGGCGAAAAAATCACATTTATTGACACTCCGGGGCACGCCGCATTCACACAAATGCGTGCGAGGGGAGCCAAAGCAACAGATATTGCAATTCTTGTTGTTGCTGCTGATGATGGAATCATGCCTCAAACAGTTGAAGCAATCAATCATATCAAAGCAGCAGGCGTTCCTATGATTGTTGCAATCAACAAAATGGATAAACCCGAAGCTAATCCTGACCGCATAAAACAACAACTTGCAGAAAACAACATTTTGCCTGAAGAATGGGGTGGCGATGCAATTTGCGTGCCATGTTCAGCAAAAACAGGGATGGGGCTAGATGAACTTAAACAAACAATTTTGCTTGTAGCTGAAATGCAAGAACTTAAAGCAAATCCAAACAAAATGGCTGTTGCAGTTGTTATTGAAGCAAAACTTGACAAAAATCGAGGCCCTGTTGCCAACATTATTGTGCAAAACGGCACTCTTCATGTTGGAGATTCAATTATATCTGGTCTTACTTACGGAAAAGTGCGTGCAATGGTGGATGATCATGGCAAACCTGTGAAGTTTGCCGAGCCTTCAAAGCCAGTTGCAATTCTAGGCTTGAATGAAGTGCCGTCTTCAGGTGATGAAGTTTATGCTGTTGAAGAAACTCTCTCAAAACAAGTTATCCAAGAAAGAATTGACAAACTTAAGAAAGAACGGGCAAAACAGTCTTCAGGCGTAACTCTCGACACATTTATGAACAGAGTTCAAGAGGGCGCTTTGAAAAACCTTAACATTGTTTTAAAAGCGGACACAATGGGCTCAGTAGAAGCTTTGAAAAATGCTCTTCTTGCAATCAGAAATGAAGAAGCAAAAGTCAACATTGTTCACAGTGGAACAGGTGCTGTAACTGAAAGTGATGTTTCACTTGCACAAACAACAAGCGCGATAATCATTGACTTTAATCAAAAAACTTCAGCAAGGGTCAAAAACATTGCAGATTCAGCCAAAATTGAAATCAAAGAATACAATATCATTTATGACGTGGTTGATGATGTTACCAATGCCATCAATGGAATGCTCAGCATAAAATATGAAGAAAAATATATTGGAAGTGCTGAAATCAGAATGGTATTCAAGCTTTCAACCGCTGGAAAAGTTGCTGGAAGCTATGTAAAAGATGGCAAAGTTGTGCGTAATGCTATAGCAAAAGTAATGCGCGGAAACGAAGAAATCGGAAGCACAACTGTTGACTCGCTTAAAATTGTCAAAGATGAAAAAGCCGAAGTTGCAAAAGGTTTTGAATGCGGCATAAAACTGCATGACAACATTGACTTTAAAGAAGGTGATACCATCGACTTCTATGTGAAAGAAGTTGTTAAACGCGTTTAATAGCTGTCAATTTATCACAATGTTTATTAAACAAAATAATATAAAAGGAGAAATCTTATGTCAAACAGATTTGAAAGAGCAAACAGTCAACTTCAAAAACAGATTGCATTGATTTTGCAAAACAAAATGAATGACCCAAGACTTTCTCCTTTTATTTATGTCAGTCAGGTGAATGTTACACCCGATTTTCAATATTGCAAAGTCAAAATTGCGCTGGATAATGATGACGAATATGAACTTAAAAAGACTATTCAAATTCTTCAAAAATCAGAAGGTTTTATAAAACGCGAGCTTGCAAAAGTTACTCGTTTGCCTCATGTTCCAAAACTTCAATTTGAAATAGACAAAGGCACAAGTGCAAGCATAAGAATCAACGAAATTTTGCAAACATTAAACATTCCAAAAGGGGAAGATGATGAAGGAAATTAAAAAAATTATTCATGCTTTGAAAAAAGCAAAGAGCGTTGCAATTTTTTCACATTCAGATCCTGATTTTGATGCCATCGGTTCTGCCTTAGGATTAAAACGTGCTTTGAACAACATGGGTAAAAAAGCAGATTTTATTTGTGATGAAGAAATAAGTGCGGCGCCAAAAAAAGTTTTTGGCGACAACTTCTGTGTCAAAAATTTTGATAAGAAAGACTACGATCTTTTTGTATCTCTTGACAACCCAACTCCAAGCAGATGCAAATGTCCTGAATGTTTTTCAGAAAACACGTCATCCATTTTGATTGACCACCATAGAAATCTTGGTTTAAAAGCCAAATATAATTATGTAAACATAAAACGCAGCTCTTGCAGTGAGCTTGTTTTTGAAGTTCTGCAAAAAGCAAAAATCAAGATCGATTCAATTGTTGCAACAGCATTGTATGCTGGACTGTCTGCAGACACAAATTCTTTCATAAACAGCAATACAAATGCAGATTCTTTGCTGGACGCTCACAAGCTTTTGAAGTTGGGTGCTGAGGCTGCAAAATTTAACGAATATTATTTTCGCTCACTGTCAAGTAAAGAAATTGAAGTAAAGACTTTTATTTACAACAACTTTAAATTTGACAAAAACATCTGCTATTGTCTTGCTTCGCAAGATGACATAAAAAAATTAAAGGCAAATAAAAAAGATTTTTCAGCAATAAGCAGCCAACTGATAACTTTTGAAAAATCTCTCATTGCTTTCAGTGTGGTAGAAAAAGAACCAAAAGAGTTTTATTTTTCTTTTAGATCAAAAATTGGATATCCAACAAGAGAAATTGCCCAACAACTTGGTGGTGGCGGCCACGATTACGCTTGCGCAGGAAAAATTTGTGACAGAAACTTGAGTGTCGAAAAAGTGAAAAGGCTTATTATAAAAGAAATAAAAAAACACTACCCAAATATGTGATAGTTGCAGCAAATACAAATTTTAGAGGTATATCATGCAAGAAAACAGAATAATACTTTTAAATAAACCTGCAGGCATTTCATCAAACTCGGCTGTAAACAAGGTTAAACATTTGCTATGCGCAAAAAAAGCAGGGCATTTGGGCACTCTGGATGTTTTGGGAGAAGGTTTGCTGCCAATAACAATCAATAAAGCTACAAAGTTGTTTGATTATTTTTTACAAAAAGATAAAACTTATATAACTGTTTTTAAGTTTGGGCAAACATCTCCAACTTTAGACATGGAAGGCCCACTCTCAGAGGAAGATAAAAATCTAGATTTACAGTCTGCAGACATAGAAAAGGTTCTTGGCAAGTTTATTGGCGTGCAAAACCAAATGCCACCAATATATAGCGCAAAAAAAATAAATGGCAAAAAAGCTTACGCACTTGCAAGAGAAGGAGTGGACGTCAAACTAAAGCCAAAACAAATTGAAATTTACAAATTTAAGCTTTTAAGAAAAATTGCAAAAAACACTTTTGAATTTGAAATTGATTGCTCAAGCGGAACTTTTATCCGTTCTCTTTGCAGAGATTTGGCACAAGAACTTTCAACATACGGTGTTATGCAACGCATAATACGCACAAGATGTGGTAAATTCGAATTGAATAATGCATATACATTTAAAGATATTGAAGATGGGAATTTCACTTTGATAAATCCAGATGTTTTGTTCGATGAGCCGCGATTTGATCTTGAAGAGCGGCAATTTGAAAAAGTGCAAAATGGTGGAAATATTCAAATTCCTGAAGGGCAATTCAAAATTTATTACAAAAATCAATTTATCGGTCTTGGTCAAAGCGAAAATCAAAAATTCAAAATGCTTGTAAGACTGCTCTAACATTTTGTTTTATGCGTTTTAAGAAAGCAGATAAATATCACTTAAGGAGAAATTTTATGGATATTAAGTTTGGTCCATCTGGCTGTGGTGATGAGTTTTATGCTCAAGGGCATAGTGGCATAACAGAAGTGCCAAGTTGGCTTTACAACTATGGTCTTGATGCCTATGAATATTCCTTTGGGCATGGATATCAAATGAGCACAGAAACGGCAAAAAAGGCAGGCGTACTTTTTAAGCAATATAATCTGGCTTTATCGCTTCACGCGCCATTTTATATCAATTTTGCAAACCCAGACCCAGTCATGTATGAAAAAACAAAAGGTTATATCAAGACTGGTGTAAAATTTTTAAAAGCTTTTGGCGGTGATCATTTGGTTTTTCATCCTGCCTCTTGCGGAAAATTGCAGCGACAAGAAGCGTTAGCTTTGACTCAAAGCCGTTTTGACGAATTTTTCAATGCCTTAGAGCAATCGGAAAATTTGGATGGATTGTGGTTATGTCCTGAGACCATGGGCAAAACTATGCAAATTGGCACTTATAAGGAAGTGGTTGATCTGTGTCAGTGCAATAAACATTTGGTCCCAACTTTTGATTTTGGGCATATAAATTCGCTTGAACAAGGCTCTTTAAAGGTTCCACAAGATTATAAAAAAGTATTTGATTATTGCATTGAAAAGCTTGGCTTTGAGCGGACAAATAATTGCCATATTCACTTCTCAAAAATTCAATACGGACCAAAAGGGGAAATCAAACACTTAAACTTTGATGATAATCTTTATGGTCCAAATTTTGAACCACTAGCACAAGTTTTACTTGAATACAACTTGACACCTCGAATCATCTGTGAATCCATGAGCATGATGCCTCATGATGCATTACAAATGAAAAAAATATACTTACAAATGAAAGAAAATATTGAAAATAAACCTAAACACTAGACAAAATCAAATTGATGTGTTAAAATACATAAGAGATTTAATTTTAAGGAGAACTATTATGATTTTTGCTGGAGATTTTAGAAAAGGCACTACATTTGAAATGGACGGAGCAGTTTATTCAGTTATTGACTTTTTGCACGTGAAACCAGGCAAAGGCTCGCCATTTGTTCGTGCAAAACTTAAAAATGTTATGACAGGTCAAGTCAAAGAGACAACTTTCAACCCATCTGACAAATTTCAAGTTGCTGTGATTGAGAAAAAAGAAATGACTTATCTTTACAATGATGGCGAAATTTATTATTTCATGGATGCTGAAACTTTTGATCAAATTCCGCTCAACAAAGACAGTATTGAAGATGCTCTCAACTATGTCAAAGAAAATGAAAACTGCACAATGTATTTTTATAAAGGCAATCCGTTTGCAGTTTATCCACCAACTTTTGTTGAGCTTGAAGTGATCGACTGTGAACCAGGAATCCAAGGTGACACAACAAAAGCATCAACAAAACCTGCAAAAGTTGAAACAGGATATGTTCTTGGCGTTCCACTTTTTATCAACATTGGTGACAAAATCAGAATTGACACACGTGATGGCTCTTACATGGAAAGAGTTAAATAAATAAAAAACTCACAACCGTGAGTTTTTTTTATTTTTCTATTTTTTGAGTTAGACGATGCTTGTTCTTATTTTCATTTTCCAAAAATGTTTTTATGCGGTTTTCAATTCTGTCTTGAAAAGAGGCTGTGTCAGCATTGTACACATTCTCAAGTTGCTTCATTATAGGTTGAGATGAAACTGCTAAAAATTGGCTGAATTTTTTTGATTCTTTTATATAATTTTTAAACTCTGCACTTGCAATAATTTTGATAAGTTGTTCTATGTCTTTAGCTTTAGATTTTAAAAATCTTTTTACATTTTCATCCTTAAACCCAAGGCTTTTGTCAATATAGTCAATGATTTCGTCAAACTTTAACTGAATCTTTTGTTTATCAACTTTTTTTGCAATTGTTGTCAATCTCTCAACCAGCTGCGATTGCAAATACCTTGCGTATCGATTTTGATACACACTTTTTCTTTCAGCATAAGGACGAGCAAATCTTCTGTTCATAAGTTGAATATATGTTTTGTTTGACATAAAAGGATTTACAGATACGATAAAATCGTCCATGATGATTTTATAAATTTTATTTTCTTTGGTGTCAAGTATTTTAAATTCTATCGCTGTATCCTCTTTCATTGGGTTGAGACATTTATATATTTTATATCTATATGGCGTGCTTACTTTTGTCTTTACAATCTCTTCAAAATTCAACATAAACTCCACATTTTCTTTTGTCATATTCCTGATTTTTCCTGTCAACATAGCTTTCTCCTTGCAAATAGTTTATCATAATCTTTTCTTGCTGTCAACTTTGTTTTTCAGCAAATCAGACAAGCTATCATAAAATTTTGGCTGCTTTCATAATTTAGTTTTGTATTAAAAGGAGCAGCTATGCTTGAAAAAATATTGCCAAGTGAAATTTACAATCCGCTGACAAAATATGTGAGTTTCAATGCCATCAATGAAATTCGTTTAAGAGTGGACAAGCCTATCGTTCTTTCAATCGGCAGTCAAAAATTTTTCCTTTCTTCTCATGGCACAACTGGCAATTTAAAAGAAGCAATTTGTCCAAGCAAAACCACTCTTGAAGACATTATTTTCAGAGCAAGCGAATGCTCGCTATACTCAGTCAATGAACAAATTAAGCGGGGATTTTTGGTGACTCAAGGTGGCATAAGATTGGGCTTGGGAGGAGATTTGATTGAAGAAAAGGGACAGATAAAAACGCTTACAAACTTCAACAGCATCAATATCAGAATTCCACATGAAATCAAAAATTGTTCACTAAGCTGCTTTGACTATATTATTGAAAACGGAAACATTTTAAACACTCTGATTATCTCTCCACCAGGCGCAGGGAAAACAACTTTTTTAAGAGATTTTATTTTGCAACTTTCTCAGCGTAACTACGCCTTCAATGTGCTTGTGCTGGATGAGCGAGGAGAAATTGACTTGGGAACAAAAGGTTGTATAGGCAATTTTGCCGACAAAATATCATTCGCATCAAAAAAAATCGGCTTTGAAAATGGTATACGCTCACTCAGTCCAAATCTTATCATAACTGATGAACTTGGCACAGCAGATGATGTCCAAGCTTTACTTTATGCTTGCAATAGTGGGGTGTCAATCATGGCAAGCTTGCATGCTGACAGCGTTGAAAGTTTTCTGGCAAAAGAAGATTTTTCGAAAGTAGTAAAGGAAAAAGTTTTCAAGCGCTTTATTGTGCTTTCATTACGAAATGGTCCAGGCACACTCGAAGGAATTTATAACGAAAACCTTTCAAGGCTCGGCAGAAGATATTAAGGCAGGTGAGCATGAAAATTCTTTTAATAATTATCTTTTCTTTCATTTGTTTAGCCTTCGGCGCAAAGTTTTATTTCAAATATAAACGTCGAAAAAATTTTTTTGACGCATTGATCTTTCTTTGTCATAAGTTTGATGTTGAAATAAATTTTTCAAGAGAAAAAGTCGTCAACATTATTTCATCCTTGGAAGAAAAAGTAAAACTGAACTTATATGGGCTTGACAAAAACTTTATTACAACTATTGAAAACAAAGAAAATTTAGAAAAGGACAAGCTGCTAAAAAATCTTAACTTTTTAAGTGAAGAAGAAGGCAATTCAATCTTTTTGTTCTTCAAATCGCTTGGACGCAGTGATATGGAAAATCAACTAAAAGAAATAAACAACTTTGAAAATAAGTTTTCACAATTTTGCACCGCTTCTTCAAAAGACTTTCAAAAATATGGCAAGCTGTCAATCAAACTTGCCATCGTTGCCTGTTTAATGGTGGTTGTGTTGTTTATTTAAGGAGCAAAACATGGGGGTTGAAATCATAATCAAAATTGCAGCTATCGGACTTCTGACTGCAATCATAGGTCAAATTTTAAAACAAACGGGTAGAGAAGAAATTTCCACAATAGCAACTCTTGCAGGTCTTATTTTGGTCATCATTATGGTTTTAAATTTGATAGGAGAACTTTTCACAACTTTTAACAATCTATTTCAATTTTAGTTTGGAGTTTTATGGACATTATCATCAAAATTGTAGCTATAGGCCTTATAACCTGCCTTGCAACATTGATAGTCAAGCCGGTTCGTAGTGATTTTGCAATCTTTATTGCAATCGCTGGCGGACTTGTTATCCTTTTTCTTATTTTGGACTATGTCAGCGACATTTTTGAAGTTTTCAAAAACATTATTTCAACAACAGGGGTTTCTTCTGAGCTTTACAAAATTTTAATAAAAATTATTGGCATAGGTTATCTTATTGAATTTGCAGTCGGCGTTTGCAATGACACTGGCAATTCTAGCTTAGGTGATAAAATCTTGCTGGGCGGAAAGATTGTTATCATGGTGATGGCTTTACCAATAGTTACAAACATTCTTCAAATCATAATGGGACTGTTGCCATCATGAAAAAATTTGCATTGCTTGCCATACTTTTTTTACTTTTCTGCCCAACCGCTATAAAATCATCTCAAACTTTTGCCGAGACCAGTCAAGAAGTCTCACAAGAAGAAATTTTGGAAGACCTTGAAGAAAATGTTGACTCTCAACTTGACCAACTTGATTTTTCGTCGCTCGATGATGTGCTTTCATCTTTAAGTGAAGGTCAAATTTCAATTTTTGGTGGCAACAGCTTTCTCGAAAAAGTGTCAGCTCTTTTGTCAGGTCAATATGATGATTCTCAAAATCTCTGGCAAGCTGTTGTCAATGCTTTTTTGAGCAGCATACTAGGGCTTTTGCCAATCATTTCAGCAATTATTGGAGTGTCAATTTTGGGAAGCTTGCTGCAAGGCTTAAAGCCATCGTCAAATGGCAAAAGCATGGCTGACATCATCAATTTTGTTTCCTATGCAATAGTCGTTGTTTTATTGCTCTCTATTGTTACAAAAATGCTTGTTTCAACAACAAACACAATCACTTCACTCAAAAGCCAAATGGATGCAATTTTCCCGATTTTGCTTACTCTTTTAACTGCAATGGGCGGCAGCGTTTCAGCAACAATCTATCAACCAGCAATGGCTGTGCTAAGCAATATTATAGGGGGATTTGCAACTTATGTTTTGCTGCCAATATTCATATTCTCTATTGTTTTTTCAATTGTTTCAAATCTTTCAAACACAGTCAAACTTGACAAATTTTCTTCCTTTTTAAACAGCAGCTACAAATGGCTGACAGGTCTTGTATTCACCATTTTCACAGCCTTTATTTCTCTTCAAGGCATTTCGGCGGGCTCGGTCGATGGCATTTCGATTAGAACGGCAAAGTATGCAATCCGAAGCTATGTGCCGCTTTTGGGCTCTTATCTTTCAGACGGAATGGGGATTATGCTTGCAAGTTCAAACCTGATCAAAAATGCCGTTGGAGGTGCAGGACTATTTTTGCTTTTAGCCAGCATCTTATCGCCACTTCTTGATTTGATCATCTTTATACTTGCACTCAAGCTCATTGCTGGTCTTCTTGAGCCACTTGGCAACAAACAGATTGCAAATTTTGTCAGCAGCCTGGCAAAAAGTATGGTGCTGCTTGTGGCTCTAATCATCGCATTATCTTTTGCTTACTTCATTATGCTGGGGCTTGTGATGTGCACTGCAAACATTTTTTAGGAGAGTGAAAAATGACATCAACTTTATCAGCATGGATTTTGTCAATAGCAGGGGTGGTTTTGCTGTCTGTGCTTGTTGAGCTTATCTTGCCATCCGGCAGTATGAGCAAATATATCAAAGGCATTTTTGCTTTTATCATTATGTTTGTGATTTTAAGTCCTGTGCCAAAACTTTTAAACCAAAACATTGACATTTCAAATTGGTTTGACTCACAGACAATAAAGGTTGATGAAGACTATTTGCAGCAGCTTAATTATGACAAAATGATAAAGTTGCAATCTGACATCGAAAGCGAAATTTCATCATTCGGCTACAACAATGTCAAAATTTATATTTCTTCCGACATTTTTGACAACACCTTTTCAGTCAAAAGTGTTACCGTTGATTTGACAAAGCTTGTCATAACTGAAAATGCAGAGCATACAAATATAGTGAAAATCAAACAGCACATCACTGAGATTATCAAAAGCCACATTCAAATAGGGGAGGACGAAATTTTCTATGAATAGCATTTGGACCAAATGTAAAGAGACTTTTGCAAAGCTTAGAAAAAACAAAAATTTTTATGTTTATGTGGCGATTGGACTTGCTGTTTTGATTGCTATTATATACTTTGCAAGCTTTGCCAGTTCAAATGAAAGCCCATCGACAAACACCGACAACATAGACCAAAATTTATCAACTTCAGAAGAATATGCCCGATCACTTGAGAATAAACTTGAAAATGTAATCTCACAAATGCAGGGGACAAGCAATGTCGATGTCGTGGTTACTCTCGAAAAAGGTTTTGAATACACCTATTTGACTGAAGAAGAAACTAGAGTTTCAGCTAGTGGAATCACAAGCACTTCAACAACAGTTGTGATGGTTGACGGACAACCTGTTTTAGTGGCAGAAAATTATCCAATCATCAAAGGAATTGCTGTTGTGTGTGCAGGAGCAGACAATGTTTCTGTCAAGATGAATATTATCTCACTCATTCAAACGGTGGTTGAGATAAACAGCGCAAACATTTCAATTTACACATCAAAATAAAAGGAGCTTCGATTTATGAAAAAAAGAACAAAAATAATTATTTTATCTGCCATGGTTTTATTGCTCGGTGTGACAGCCTATCTTAATGTTGTGCTCAACAGCTCTATCAACAATTCAGACCCTGTTATAGAAACTTCAAGTTATTTTCAAACTTACAGATCTGACAGGGAATCTATGAGAGATCAAGAGATGCTTTATTATGATGCAATCATAGCAAGCGACTCTTCAAGTGAAGAAGCAATTTCAAATGCAGAAGAGGCAAGGCTTTCTCTTATCAGTCAAATGGAAAAAGAACTTGTTGTTGAAGGGCTTATCAAAGCAAAAGGCTTTGAGGATTGCGTTATCACAATGTCAGACGGCAATGTCAATGCTGTTGTGAAAGCTGCAAGCCTGACTTCTGAGCAAGTCGCTCAAATTGTGTCTGTCATTCAAACTGAACTTTCAACAAATCTTGCAAATATTAAAATTATTCCAGTAGAATAATTGCCAAAAGCAAAAATAATATGCTATAATACTAAAGAATAGGAGCAAATTATGGCAAAATCAAAAACATTGCAAAACAAAGGCAAAGTTGAAATCGACAGAGATATTCTGCTTTCAATAATCAACTTGGCAACCAAAGAAATCAACGGTGTTGAATCTTTGACCAACTCATATCTGCCTTGGTATAAAAAAGTGCTGAAACCAAAAAGTGAAGGCGTAAGCATAAAATTTGACTTAAACGGAAAAATCAACATTGATGTTTATATCAAAGTGTATATCGGCTATTCTGTGCCAGATGTGGCTTACAGAGTGCAAGAAAACATCAAAAATTCACTGGGTTCAATGGTTGGATTAAAGCCGGGCAAAATCAATGTTCATGTTTATGGCGTTGTGGTTGATAAGGAAGGAGCGGAAGAAAACTGATGAGAAGTAAGTCCAGAGAGCTTGCATTTCAACTTATATTTGAAAGACTTTTCACCGAAAGCGAAAAAGCTTTTGATGAAGAGTTTTTTGTTTCATTAAAAAAAGAAGAAGATGTCAAGTTTTGCAAACAAATTGTAAATGAATTTTGCAAAAACAGAAAAGAGCTTGAAAAAATTGTAAGTGAAAATCTGATTGGCTATGAGCTTTCACGAGTTTATAAAGTTGATCTTGCACTTATTTTTGAAGCGATTTGCGAAATCAAATATATCTCATCTCCGACGGCGGTTGTCATCAATGAAGTGGTTGAACTTGCAAAAAAATATTCAACTGAAAAAAGCTCCCGTTTTGTCAATGGTGTTTTATCTTCTATTTGTAAAAAATTGTAGGGCAAAAAATGCAAGAATTTATCACAGTATCTCAACTGAATGGTTACATCAAACAAATTTTTGATAATGAAGAACTCCTGCATAATATTCCGCTGCTTGGCGAAGTTTATGGGGTTAGTTTTTCTCGCAATGTGATATATTTTTCGCTGAAAGATGAAAATGCTTCAATCTCATGCGTGTGTTTTTATCCTGCCTTCAGCCAAATGGTGCAAGAAGGTGCAAAACTGGTGTGTTATGGCAGCCCAAATTTTTATCATAAAGCAGGCAAACTTAATTTCAATGTCAACCGAGTTCAGCCGCTTGGTCAAGGAAAATTATATGAAGATTTTTTAAGGCTGAAGGCGCAACTAGAACAGGAAGGACTTTTTGACCAAACGCATAAACAGCCCATTCCACAAAACATTCAAAGGGTTGGGGTTATCACTTCAAAAGAAGGTGCTGTCATCCAAGATATAAAAAACGTTGCATGGCGACGAAATCCCTTTCTTGACATAGTTTTGTTCAACACAAAAGTGCAGGGCAATGGAGCTGAAAAAGAAATCGCCAAAGCCATTGAACTTATGGGAAATTATGACAAAATAGACGCCATCATCGTCGCTCGCGGTGGTGGAAGCTTGGAAGACCTTTCTGCATATAACACAGAAATTGTTGCAAGAGCAACCTATAACTGCCCAAAACCAATTATTTCAGCAGTAGGGCATGAAACAGACTTCACAATCATTGATTTTGTCAGCGATTTAAGAGCTCCAACACCATCGGCGGCTGCTGAGCTTATAACCACTGATGTTGAAAGACAAAAAAGCATTTTTAACGCAGTCAAACAAAAATTTAAAAATTTGCTCAGTGTTTATGTTGACCAGCAAAAAAGTTTTCTATATAATAAGCTTATACAGACCAGCAATTATATTGAAAAAGAGTTTTTGAAAAGCAGAGCGGCTTATCTTGAAAAAGTCAAAGCTTTGCAAACTGCAGGTCAAAACTTTCTCAATACAAAATTCTATGAACTAGGGCTGCAAGAAACCACTTTAAACAAAATTAGTCCAAAACAAATTTTGCAGAAAGGTTATGCAAAAATTGAACAAAATGGAAAAAGTATCGGAAAAAAACAACAACTCGATTTTCAACATAATTTTTCTGTCTTTTTTCAAGATGGAAAAGTTGATGCAAAGACAGTAAAGGAGATTAAAGATGAGAATTAGCAAATTAGTAGGCGAGCGTCTTAAGGAAGCCCCAAGCACTGCAAACGTCAAAAGCCACAACTTTTTGTTGCGTGCCGGCTTTTTGAAACAAGTGTGCAATGGCATTTTTTCAATGATGAATCCTGCTCAGCGTGTTAGTTTAAAAATTCAAAATATTATCAGAGAAGAAATGAACAGCATCGGAGGACAAGAAGTGCTCTTTCCTGTGGTGATGCCAAGAGAAATGTGGGAAAAAAGTGGCCGCTATAATTCAATCGGGCAGGAAATGGTGCGCTTTAAAGATCGCAATGACCACGATATGTTGCTTGGCATGACTCATGAAGAAGCCGCTGTGCATTTGTGCCAGAACACCGTAAAGAGCTATGACCAACTGCCTTTTATGATTTATCAAATTCAAACAAAATTTCGTGATGAAGCAAGACCTAGGGCTGGGCTTATCAGAGTGAGAGAATTTACCATGAAAGACGCCTATTCTTTCCACTATGACAAAGAAGAGCTTAAGCAGTATTATCAAAAGGTTTTTGATGCATACCAGCGTATTTTCAAACGCATCGGAATGAAAAATTTTATAGCAGTCAAATCAGACACTGGAATGATGGGCGGAGATATTGCCCATGAATTTATGCTTTTGACTGATATTGGCGAGGACAGTATTGTCATCTGCCCACATTGCGACTATAAAGCAAACATGGAAGTTGCAACATCGATTGACGAAAAACCTTCTTTTGAAGATGGTCAACTGCAAGAAGTTTTCACAGGAAAAGCAAAAACTATTGAAGAAGTTTGCAAACAGTTAAGCATAAAACCACAGCAAACCATCAAGGCTGTTTGCTATGCGATGGTTGGCGATGACAAAAACACCGTTGTTGTGTTTATTCGTGGCGATAAAGAAGTCAATGAAGCAAAACTTAAACGCGTGCTAGGCAAAGATGTTGCTGTCAAAGATTTGGCAGAGACTGGCTTTGTGAAGGGCAATATTGGTTGTGTCAACTTAGATCTGCCAAACACTAAAATTTTGTATGATAACTCTCTTGAAAATCTTTGCGGGCTTGTTACCGGTGCAAACAAAGAAGAATATCACTTGATAGGAGTGAACATAAACAGAGACCTTAAGAATGCACAATTTTATGATCTAGCAAAAGTCAAAGAAAATGAAAAATGTCCAGTATGCGGCAAGCCACTAGAAATCAAAAGGGGGATTGAGATAGGGAATATTTTCCAGTTGGGCACAAAATACACAAAAGCTATGGAAATGACAATCGCTATGCCTGATGGAAGTTTGATAAATCCACTTATGGCTTGCTATGGAATTGGAGTCGGCAGAGCACTTGCTTCTGTGGCAGAAGAAAGCTGTGATGAAAAAGGTCTTGTGTGGCCTATGAGCATTGCTCCATGGCAAATTTATCTTTGTCCGCTTAGAATGGATAACTTACAAGTCAAAGAGACCGCAGAAAAACTTGAAAAACAACTTTCAGAAAAATTTGAAGTGATTTATGACGACCGAAATGTTTCTGCAGGTGTCAAACTGACGGATAGCGAACTTATGGGCATTCCAATCAGAGTGGTGGTCAGCCCAAGAAGTCTTGAAAACAACCAAGTTGAAGTCGCAATCAGAAAAACTGGCGAAAAAATGATGGTTGAAACAAAAGATATAGAAAAGACGATAAAAGCAATAATTGATAAACAAATGGGGGAGCTTAGTGGAAAATAAAATGTCATTTGAAGAAGCTTGCAACAAGCTTCAAGAAATCATCGATAAAATTGAAAACGGAGATGTTTCACTTGAACAAGCTCTTAACCTGTTTAGTCAAGGAGAAGAGCTTGTCAAAATTTGCTATCAGTTTTTAAACAATGCAAAAGGTCAACTTTCACAAATCAAAGAAACTCTCGGAAAGCTTGAGGAGATTTAAGTCTTTAGTTATCTTTTCAGTTATATTTTTCATAGCCAATCAAAACTATCAATATAATATAAGGTGAAGATAAAAAGAAAACTTAATTTTTTATGGGCAACACGGATGCTTATAATCACACTTTGTTTGTCAATCGCTTTCGGCTTTTTAAGCCAAGTGGTGTTTTCAAACATGGGCATAGTCTTTGCGATTATAGGCATCTTGTTTTTTGTTTTCTTATCAACTATTTTTGATATGATTGGCATTGCTTCGGCAAGCAGTGATATTGAAACATTCAAAATGTGGAAAATACAAAAAGTTGAAGGTGCTGCAACAGGCTATAAAATTTGTCAACATTGCGAAAAAGTTTGTTCTTTCTGCGCCGATGTGGTGGGAGATATCTGCAGCACACTTTGTGGTGCAGGCGGTGCAAGCATTGTTCTTTCTTTAACTAAAAACACAGAAAATCTTCACCTTATCACTTTGATTTCAATTTTTACAACCGCTCTTATCGCTGGCATTACCATTTTTTTTAAAGCTCTTATGAAAGAAATTGCAGTCAAAAAGTCCAACAAGATTATTTTAAAACTTGGCAAAATTTATGAAAGAACTTTCAAAAAAAACAAAAAATCAGTTGACAAAGAAAAAAATATATGATATTATCAATGCATGAAAGTAGAAGTTTCCACTTCTCACCATTCGATAATTGCGTTGAATTGGTAATAACTTAATTAACTTTTTATGGGAAATTGGTTATAGTGGAACTTTGTGCTTCCACTATATTTTGTTAAAAGGGGTATAAGACAATTTTTAAAGAACTTTTGATCAACGAACAAATTTCAGCACCACAAATCAGACTTATTGGCGAAGACGGCCAACAGCTTGGCATTATGTCAAACCAAGAAGCTTTGCAAATGGCTGAAGAAAAAGGCTTGGACCTTGTTTTAATGGCTGGAAATTCATCTCCAGCAGTATGCAGACTTTTAAATTATGGAAAGTTTAAATACGATGCAATCAAAAAAGAAAAAGAGCTTAAAAAAGCTCAAAAAATTGTAGAAACCAAAGAAGTCAGACTTTCAATGACAATTGAAGAGCATGACATTCAATATCGTCTTTCAAGTGCACAAAAATTTTTGAAGGGCGGAGATAAAGTCAAGGTTTCTCTTCGAATGAAAGGCAGAGAACAGGCCTATGTTAAAAAAGCAATTGAAATTGTCAAAGATTTTTGCTCAAGATTGAGTGAATACGGCTCTCTCGACAAAGAGCCAGAGCACGTTGGACGAAACATCTTTGCAACAATAACCCCAAACAAGTAAAAGGAGAAAGATTATGCCAAAACAAAAAACACATAGCGGATGCAAAAAGCGTTTTAAAGTAACCGCAAGCGGTCAAGTGAAATTTGCTAGACCAGGAAAAGGACATTTCCTTACAACAAAATCACAAGCAAGAAAAAGAAAGCTTAGAAAAGGGTCTTACATTGCTGGAAAGAATGCAGACAACATCAAGTCCCTTTTGGCTAGATAGGAGGTAAAATATGAGAATTAAAAGAGCAGTTAACGCAGTAAAAAAACGCCGTTCTATCCTTAAAAGCGCAAAGGGATACAGAGGAGCAAAGTCTAAGCTTTACAGAACAGCAAGAGAACAAGTTATGAAGAGCGGACAATACGCATACATTGGCCGTAAACAAAAGAAAAGAGATTTCAGAGCACTTTGGATCACAAGAATCAATGCTGCTTGCAGACTTAACGGAATTTCTTATTCAAAATTTATCGCTGGACTTAAAAGCAAAAACATCGAACTTAACAGGAA
>CALVNA010000012.1 GCA_944349535.1 uncultured Clostridia bacterium | reverse complement strand
TCCGTAGGTCAGCGTCTATATATTACCATATATATCCTTCCTTTGTCAACTACTTTTCTAAACTTTTTCTCCTTTTTCTTACCTTTTTTTCTCCCCTTCCACGATACTCCCCTGCCCGTTGTGAAGATATTTTTACATTTTCATAAATTTGCCCAACAATTTTTGACAAATTTCTTATAAAACAAAAAAGCCAGACATAATTGTCTGACTTATATTTTCTTTTATATTTTTATTTCTCCAATCCTTTGTCAAATTGAATGTTTGTTTTCTTTGATGCAGCAATTTCGCTTTTTCTAGCTACGATAGTATTTTTACCAAGGAATTCTACTTTTAATTTCATCTTGTCCTCCTTATCTGGCTTTATAATAGCACACTTTTTAAAATTTGTAAATAGGTTTTCCAAAATTTTTTTACATTTTTTCTGGCACTTCAATAGCAAGCACAGCAAGTGCTTGGGTGAGCGCTTTTCTGACAAGTTTTAAAAGTGAAATGTAACTTGCTTTTTTCTTGTCACTTTTTTCTGTCAAAATTTTATGATTGTTATAGAAGGTTGAAAACGCAGAAGCAAGATCATAGGTTGCAAGACAAAGGTTGTTGACGCTTTTTTCTCTATAAGCAATTTCGTAAGAAGAGTTAAGCTTCAATATATTTTTCACAATCTCTTTTTCTTCTTCACTTTCAATATTGATTTGTCCACCTTCAACTTGAGCTTTTTTCAAAATTGAATTGATGCGGCAAGCTGTGTACTGCAAATAAGGTCCTGTTTTGCCCTCAAAAGAAAGAAATTTGTCAAGATCAAAAACATAGTCTTTGCCAACATTGTTTGAAAGATCCCCAAATTTCATCGCTGCCACGCCAATTTGAAGAGCTAACTGTCGATCATATTCAACGCCATTGCTCTTAAGCTTTTCGCCAGCCTTTTCAATCAACATATTGATGATGTCTTCAAGTTTTATAGTGTCGCCAGAGCGAGTTTTAAACGGTTTTCCATCGCTGCCATTCATAGTGCCATAGCCGATATGAATAAGCTCTTGGTCAGATGGACTGATCCCCGCCATTTTGCACACTCTGAAAACTTGCACAAAATGGTTTTTTTGCCTTGCGTCAACTATGTATTCAATTCGGTTGAGAGAGCCTATTTCTGTGTTGCGCATCAGTATTGTTGCAATGTCAGTTGTCGCATAAAGTGCACCGCCGTTATATTTTTTGAGTATTGCAGGCGGCATAGGATTTTTGTATCTTTGCACCTCATCTGCACTCTTTTTTGGAATTGGAATGTTTTCCCCTTCAACTGCAACATCAACAACCATTGCACCATCGCTTATACGAGCAAGCCCTTTATCTTGTATGATATCAAGCGCTTTGTTGATATAGTCATCTGCATCGCTCTCGCCAAGCCATAAGTCAAACTCAGCCCCAAGCTCACTGTAATGCTTTTTGATTTCTTTGACCGATACTTCTCGAATTTTGCGATAAATATCAAAGTAAGGCTGCTCTTTGTTTTGAATTTTAAGAGTCCACTCATCCGCCCTTCTTTTAAACTCTTCATCCGTATTTTTACGAGCACTTGCTTTTGGGTAGGCTTCGTTTAACATTTCAAGAGTCAGCTTTGGCTCTGCACCTTTGCCTGAAAAATAATAGTCAAGCTTTCCGTCTTCATAGAGCTGAAGTTCAGTCAACCCCATCTGCAACCCCCAGTCGCCCAGGTGGACATCGCTGATGACTTCTTCGCCCAACAACTTGTAAAGACGCTTTAAAGCTTCGCCAATGATTGGTGATCTTAAGTGCCCAACATGAAGCGCCTTTGCAACATTTGCCCCACCATAATCAAGCAAAACTTTTTGGTCGCTGATTTTTTTTACGCCACATCTTTCGTCTTTATATAAAAGGTTTGCAAAATAGTCATAACCCTTTTGAGTGAGTTTGATGTTGATAAATGCCGGACGGGCAACTTCAAAGGTGAAAAGGGCCGTTGGCTCCAGAGTTTCAACGATTTTATTTGCAAGTTCGTAAAGATTTTGCCCAGTCTTTTTGGCAAGAGAAAAAACTGAATTTGATTGATAGTCGCAAAGGCCAGGAAGTGAAGAAAAAGACACCGAAGCTTGTCCGTCAACGCCCAGTTTTTTTATTGCATTGTTCAAAAGATTTTCAATTTCTTTTCTTACCATTCTTTCTCCTAATTTATCTCGCGTCTTGCTTCAAGCGCTTTTGACAATGTGATTTCGTCTGCATATTCAAGATCGCTGCCCATTGCAATGCCTTGAGCAAGTCTTGTCACTTTGACACCAAGAGAACTTAAAATTTTGGCAATATACATTGCAGTTGCCTCGCCTTCAACATCAGGATTGGTGGCAACAATGACTTCTTTGACATCATCTTTTTGCACCCGTTCGAGCAGTTCTTTGATCCTAATTTGATCTGGGCCCCTATGCTCTAGCGGACTGATAGTGCCAAACAGAACATGATAAACACCGTCGTAGGTTTTAACTTTTTCCATTGAAAGCACATCTTTTGGGTCTTTTACCACGCAGATGATCTGTCTGTTTCGTTTTTCACAAATAGGGCAAATTTCCTTGTCAGTAAAATTGCCGCAAATTTTGCAAAAACCTATTTTTTCTTTAGCCTCTTTGATTGCATAAGAAAAACGCTCCGCCCTTTCTGATGAGCCTTCAATAACTGAATAGGCATAGCGTTGTGCCGTTTTATAACCCACACCAGGCAGAGTTCTGAATTGTTCAATAAGATTTTCAATCACATCATTTTGCATTTTTACATTCCTGGGATTGAAGGCAAAACATCCTTCTCTTTTCTGCTGATTTGTCCTAAGCAGTCATTTACTGCACTTAAAACAAGATCTTCAAGCATTTCAACATCGTCTGGATCAACCACTTCTGGTTTGATTTTGATTGATTGCATTGTCCTGTCTCCTTTCATCACGACTTCAACCATGCCGCCACCAACAGAAGAAGAAAACTCGCTTTCTTCAAGTTCTCTTTTTGCTTTTGTCATGTCTTCTTGCATTTTTTGAGCTTGACGCATCAGTTGTTGCAAATTGCCGCCGCCAAAACCACCAAAACCACCGTATGCCATTTATTAACCTCCTATGATTGTCAGCTTGTCGCCCACAAGCTTTTTTAGTTTGTTTATATCTTCCTGCTGCGGAAGATTTTTTGATTCAATCAGATTGACTTCAAGCTTGAGCTCAAGCCCTTGCCATCTGAGAGCATTTTCGATTTCTCGCCTGCCATCTTTCAAAATTTGAGCCAGCATTCCTTCGCTTGCATTGACAACCAGTCTGTCGCCGTCAATTGAAACGTCTGTGATATCACCGCAAGCAACGTGAAGTGCAACTTGGCGATGCTCTTTTAGGAAAAGCACAATCTTTCCCCACACATTTTTTACGCTTAAATTTGCATTTAAGCGCTGATTATTCAGTTTTTTTTTGCATCTTGCCCAAGCATTGCTGAAATGCTTAAACTTTCCAAAAGCAGTCTTGGCGACAATGTATATCGCAGCTCATTTTCTGCCCCAGCAAACACTTGCATAAAGTCTAGCAGCCTGTTTTCATCAATAGCTTTTGCTTGAATCATAAATTTTTCAAAAACATCTTGCGGCAGCGCCAACAGCGAATTTGGATCTTTGGTTGTGCTGCACACAAGCAGATCTCTGGCGTGTTTTGCAAGATCTTTGACAAAAACAGAAATATTTTTTCCTTTTTTGTCAAGCTCTTCACTAAAAGCCAAAACCCCGCCAATATTTTTGTCTTTTAAAAGATCAAAATATTCAATCAAAAGATCATAATCAGTGGTGCCTAAGACCTTTAAAACATCTTCTTTTTTGATTTCGCCGTTGCTGTAAGCCACAATGCAATCAGCAATTGAAAGAGTGTCACGCACACTTCCCTCGCCGCTTTGAGCAATAAGCTTTAGTGCTTCTTTTTCGTATTTAATTCCTTCCTTTGATAAAACATTTTCCAAGACCTGTGTCAGTTTTTCCACAGAAAGGAGTCTAAAATCAAAGCGAATGCATCTTGATAAAATGGTTGCTGGCAATTTGTGAACTTCAGTTGTTGCCAAAATGAAAATCACATGGCTTGGCGGCTCTTCCAGTGTTTTTAAAAGTGCGTTAAACGCACTGTCAGTCAGCATATGAACTTCATCAATGATATATACTTTATATTTTGCATTGATTGGCAAAAATTTGACTTTTTCGCGCAATTCTCTCACATCATCAACTCGGTTGTTGGAAGCCGCGTCGATTTCAATAACATTTATATCACTTTCTTGTTCAAGCCTTTTGCAGCTTTCACATTGCCCACAAGGTGAACCATTTTGATTGTTAAGGCAATTCACCGCCTTGGCAAAAATTCGCGCCACACTGGTTTTTCCGATGCCTCTTGAACCAGTAAAAAGGTAGGCATGCGCAAGCTTGCCACTTGCAATCTGATTTGCAAGTGCCTTGGTGATATGCTCCTGCCCCACTACCTCTTCAAAAGTTTTAGGTCGATATTTTCTGTAAAGTGCTAAATGTTCCATTTTTCTCCTAGTTTATTTTAATGTTATTTTGCGCATTTGTCAAACCATCGCATTGATGATTTGTAAGAAAAGATTGCTATCAAGGCTTGCCCCGCCCACCAAAATGCCGTCAAGGCCTTCAATAGTTGCAAACTTTGAAACGTTTTTTGCGTTGATTGAACCGCCATAAACAATGCGAATTTCGTTTGCTGCTTTTTGAGAGAAGTCTTCTTCGACAACCTTTCTGATTGCTTTGACTGCGTTTTCTATATCTTTTGGTAAAGGAGTTTTTCCAGAGCCGATAGCCCAAACAGGCTCATAAGCTATTATGATGTTTTCAAGCTCATTTTCATACAGCCCTTTCAGTGCTTCTTCAATTTGATTTTTAAGTGTGGCAAGTGTTTTCATGGTGTTTTTGTCCGCCAAACTTTCTCCAACGCACAAAATGATTGAAAGCCTGTTTTTAAGGCCATTTTTGATTTTTCTGTTTATCATTTTGCTGTCTTCTTTAAATTTTGCTCGCCTTTCGCTGTGCCCAACAAGCACATAGCTCACACCGCTGCCAGCAAGCATCTTTCCACTGATCTGCCCTGTGCAACCCTTTTCGTCATCTTCGCAAACATCTTGAGCCCCAAGAGCAATTTGTCGCCCTTCAAGCATGAAGTTTGCCACAGCAAGAGAGGTGTATGGCAAAGCAAAAATTAAATCTGCTTTGCAATCTTCATATTTTGATAAAAAAGATATCAAGTATTGCTTTGTTTCGCTTGGAGTTTTGTTCATCTTAAAATTTGCTATGACGATTTTTTTCATTTTTCACCTCACAATTTTATCTTTTCTTGAATCACATCCACGCAAGGAAGCGAGCCTTGTTCAATATACTTCAGTGTCGCACCGCCACCAGTAGAAATAAGGTCAAACTTATTTTCAAGACCTGCTTTTTTGACTGCACCAACACTGTCGCCACCACCAACAATTGAATAAGCGCCTGAATTTGCAATTGCTTTTGCAATAGCATTGGTCCCTTCATTAAATCTTGCATCTTCATATTTCCCAAGCGGCCCATTCCAAAGCACTTGTTTTGCCTTTTTTATTTCTTCACTGAAAAGTTTTATTGTTTTTGGACCAATGTCGTAAGCAATCATGTCATCAACAAGTTCTTCAGAAACAAAAGGTTTTCGTTTTTTTGAGCCATCTTTTAAGCAAACATGGTCAACAGGCAAAACAAGCCTTTTGCCCAAGCTTTTTGCAATGGTCAAAACATCTCTTGCATAGTCAACGTTTGCATCATCAACAAAACTTTTGCCGACAGAATAACCGCTTGCCACCAAGAAAGTGTAAGCCATTGCTCCACCAATAAGCATCACATCAGAAGAACGCAAAAGTTTTAAGATAAGTTTTATTTTCCCACTCACTTTTGCCCCGCCTATAACAACAACAAAAGGTTTTTTTGGTTTTTCAACAGCGCTTGAAAGTGCTGCAATTTCCTTTTCCATCAAAAGACCAATTGCGTTTGGCATCAGTCTTGCAAGCCCATAAGTTGTTGCGTGCTCCCTATGAGCCACACCAAAAGCATCATTAACAAAGATGTCGCCCATGGCAGCAATTTTTTTTGCAAAATTCATGTCGCACTCTGTTTCTTCCTTATAAAATCTTACATTTTCAAGCAGTAAAACATCGCCATTATCCATAGACTTGATTTGCTCCTCAACTTCTTTGCCTATAACTTTGTTTGAAAAGAAGACTGTTGTCGGCAAAAGCCTCATCAAAATCAAAGCTATCGGCCAAAGTGATTTGCGAATTTCAAAACCATTTGGTCTGCCAAGGTGAGATAAGATCACAACCTTCGCTTTTTGTTCGATCAAATATTTGATTGTTGGCAAAGACTGCATGATTCTGGTGGAATCCAAAATTTTGCCGCCGTCATCCATTGGCACATTAAAATCCACACGCAAAAGAACCACTTTGCCTTCCAAATTAACCAAATCCTTAACAGTTCTTTTCATAATTCCCCCTAGAATTTAATTTTACACTTTTTATTATCTTTTTCCAAACTATTTTAGCAGCTGTTGCAAAATTTGCAAACTTTGCTCTAAACTTAAGCTTGTTGCCAGCTCCACTCTTTTTTCGCTTGCACCTTGCACGCCTTGGGCATACCAAAGAAAATGTTTGCGCATATATAGTGTCAACCAGCTTTCATCATAATACTTTCTCAACACCTCCAGATGCTCTTTGATCACCTGCATTTTGTCGCCTGTAAATTTTTTCCCAAAAATTTCTTGAAAAATCCAAGGGCGACCTTGAGCACCTCTGCCAATCATAACCCCACTCACTCCTGTTGAAAGCATTTTTTGATAACTTTCTTTGTCAACCACATCTCCATTGCCCACAACAGGTATTGCAAGGCTTTGACTGAGTTTTGCTATTGCCTCATAATCAGCTTTCCCGCTATAGCCTTGTTCAACAGTTCTTGCGTGCAAAGTTACATAACTTGCTCCCGCTTCCTGACACATTCTGCCAAATTCCAAACTTTTATCGCTGTTTTTGCCCAGCCTAAATTTGACTGAAATCGGCTTCTTTGACACCTTAACGCACTCTTCAATAATTTTTTGGGCAAGAGCAATATTGCCCATTAACGCCCCACCCTCGCCATTTTTGACTATTTTTGGTGCAGGACAGCCCATGTTTATGTCAATGATGTCATATTTGTCAAGCAGCGGATTGACAACAGCACTTGCCATAACAGAAGGCTCATGACCAAAAATCTGTCCAATTTTTACCTTTTCTTTTGGCGAAGTAATTGTCATAAGCACGGTCTTCTTTGGGTTGTGCAGCATTGCTCTTGCAGAAAGCATTTCGCTATAGCAACCTTCTGCACCGAAGTTTGAGCATACTTGTCGAAAACCCACATCGCTCACTCCAGCCATTGGCGCCAAAAAAAGATTTTTCTCAAATGTAACGTCTTTTATTTTCATGCCTTTATTTTAGCAACAAAACAGCTTTTTTCAAAACAAATATGCTAGTTTTCAATTTTGCTTTTTCGATTGAATAGCGGCTTTAAAAGCTGCATCAGCAGTGGAAGCATCAACAACAGATAAATCGCCCCTCCGGCGCAAACAGCAAACACAAGCCCCCAAATATTCCCAAACAAATCTAAGATAAGTTTTACCACCAAAAACATGATTGTTGACGAAAGGAGCGGAAGAGCAAAGTTGAAAAAGGAGATTCGAATCAAAGAGCCGAGTTTAACAAGAGCAAAAAGACATACCGAGCCTGCAAGAAAGATGTTGGAAAGCGGAAGAGCAAAAATGTTGACATTGCTTTGCACCGTTAGCGTAAAGACCAGTAAAATTTTGATAAGGCTGCCAAAAATGCTGGCAAACATTGAAAAAAGATAGCATCCTTTTGCCTGTAACAGCGCCAGCAAAAACTGCATTAAAGCGGTAAGCACGATTGATACTCCGCCTATATAAGTCAGCTTGACGGCATAGTCAAGATAGCCGTTGATAAAGTTTGGATAAATGATTGGATACAGCACTTCCGCCACTGAAGCGATGCCAAAAACAAGAGGCAGAAGAAAGCTCCACAAAATTGAAAAACTTTTTGAAATGACGCTTTTTTGACCTTGAACATCTTGTTGAGATGAAAGATAAGACACCTTTGGCAACAAACTTGTCCCAACCGAGAGCGATATGATAAGTGGAAAATTCAGCAGAGCTCCAACCACGCCAGAATGGAGACCATAAAGAGTGGTTGCTTGAGCGCTTTCAAAACCTGCTTTGGTCAAAAGCGAAACAATAAAAAGCGAGTCTAAAGCGTGCGTGAACGGCACAACAGCGCCACCAGCACTCAGCGGCAGAACAGCTCGAAAAAAATCTCTGCCAACAGGTGCACTGATGGCTTTTGTTTTGTATTTAACTAGTATCACTATGCCAAGATAGGAAAATGCAAGAAATTCGCTGACTGTAAGTCCTAAAAAAGCTCCAAATACCCCACTTGCCAGCCCATTGGATGCAAGAATTTTGGCAAAAAGAAGTCCAAAGCACAATTTGACAGATTGCTCAATAATCTGACTAATTGCAGTTGGTGTCATGTTTTCATAGCCCTGAATTATTCCCCTGTAAACACCAATAAGGGCGCCAAGTGGCAGCAAAAATGCAAGAAGCATATAGCTGAAAGTGGCCTCTTGAGCCCCTTGCAAAGAGGAAATTTGGTTAGAAAAAAAAGCATAGCAAAGCCCTAAAACCAAACTGACGCCTGCCGAAAAAAGAAGAGCTATGCGAAAATAGCCATTGATTTTGCCATATTCGCCTTTTGCCCTGGCACTTGAAACAAGCTTTGAAAGCGAATTTGTAACGCCGCCTGTAACCAAAACAAGCGATAAAGAATAAATAGACATAACCATTTGAAAAACGCCTATTCCTTCAATTCCAAGAATATTTGTCAGAGGCAAACGGAAAAAAGCACCAAAAATTTTGCAAATTATTCCGCTTAAAATAAGCAAAAAAGCACCTTTGCCAACACTGTTTTTCATAAAAATATCTTGCGAAAAGCAAAAATTTTTATGCAAAGGGTATTTACAAAAACAAAAATATGTGTTACAATAGGGCTGTAAAATCGCAAAAGAAGACAAAAGGAGTGGTTATGGCAGGCGAATTTGAAGCTTTAAAACTGTTTTATGATAGAGATTATGAAAAATATTCAGCCAATGCCCTTGCTAGAACAAGAGGCAATAATTTGATTGCTTGCAGTGCTCTTGCAACTTATCTTGACACAGAAGGGCAAAAAGAAGCTAAAGCAATGCAAGGATATGGCTTGCCTGCAAATGTTGAAAATTCAGGTGAGACAGAAGAATATTATAAAGCATTAAAATTTTTTAAAAACAATTATGAATATTTTTCAACAAGTCAAGCAATGATCAAACTTCGTGATCTGTTTTCTTGGGCTGATAATGATGAATACCGACAAGTCGTTGTTGACTGCTATATAGGAGAAAAAAACACAAGAAGTTTGATGAAAAATATCAAAGATATTGATCTTCGAAAAATTGCCAATTGCTTTGCAAAAGATGGCAATTACGCAACAGGAAAACTTAAAAACAAAGGCGATTTGCAAGAAATCGACAAACAAATTGCTCTCTTGTTTGTCTCATGGAAGCAAGATATAATAAATTTTTACAACGAAAAGCATCCTGAAGAACACGAAAATTGAAAATAAAAAATTCGCAGCCGTATTGCTGCGATTTTTTTGTCAAATTTCAATTTCTATTGTGTTGTCCGACTGATTTCCAACAATCACATTGCTGGCATCATCTATGTTTGATCCCTTTCTTTCCCGCTGAGCTCCAGGAAGATCTTCGGTGTTTTCCGAGGCAATTGCCCCTGAGTCTTGACCGAGTTCTTCCTTTATATCATTCATTACCACATCATCAACTTTATCTTGTGGCCCTGTTTGGGTTTCTTGCTCTTGGACTTGGTCTGCATTACCTGTTGGTTCTTCTTTCTTTTGCGCTTGGTCTGCATTGCCTCTTTGTTCTTCTTTCCCTTTCTGATCTGGCGAAATGCTCGCAACAACCTTTCCTAATTTAGCCACTGCCTTGCTTGGTTGTTTTGGAGGTTTTGCACTGCCAAACGTGCCGGCTGCAGCACTTATGAATTTGCCGTTGTCGCCCCAGCCATAATCCTCTTGCTTTGTTTCTGCTTTCTTTGCCGCAGGTTCTTTTGTTGAATCTTTTTCATACAACATCGCCTGCGTTTGCACGGAAACATAAAAAGGTTTGTTAAATTCTTCGGCAAGGGTTTGAAGCTTTCCTTTGCCTTCGTCAACTTTTTCAATCCCGCCAAACTCGCCAAGCACTTCATCCAAAATTTCTTTTGCTTTTGTGTATTTTCGATTTGGCAAAGAGTCTTCAAATTGACTTAATTTTGCATTATATCGTTCGATTATTTTCGCCCCTAGCTCACCATAGCCTTCCAAAATTGCAAGAGCTCTTAAAACGAAAAATTGGCTGCCCATTTCGTAAAGGTCTTTCCAATATAAATATTCTTCGTTTTGCCAGTAAATCCAAATATTCAAATTTGGCACTTCTTCATCACGGACAGCAACTGCAACATCCACAAGGTTGAACCTTTGGCGAACTTTAATGCGAAAGTCGGCGTCGTTTGCATCGCTGAAGCTATCAAGCAGAGTTTTTATGGTTTGATCATCAACTTTTTCGATGATAAACAAACTTGCCTTTGCCTCTGAATCTTTATATTCAATTTCGACTTCAAAATTAAAAAGAACTTTGGCATAACGCACTTCTGCCAAAAACCCTTTATCATCTTCTTCTTGAATTTCTTTTTGCACATGAACAAGGTCTCTTCTGATGTCTTCTTTTATGTAGTATTTGCCGTTTTCATCAAACTGCCCCATCAGATGAAACTGTAAAAAAAGCATTTTGTTGTTTATCTTTTGATAGTCAATAAAATCAATATTGCTAAGAAATACATCTTTTTGACCAAAAACTTGAAATTTTTTCTTTTCTTTTTCCACTTGTTTTGCAGAAGAACTTTCCTTTTTATCTGCGTTTTTGGAAGTTTCTTGCTTGTGAACATTCTTTAAACTTTCTTGCTCATCATTTGCAAAAAAGAACTTCTTTTTTCTCCCCATGTTTCACCTCGTAAAAATTATAACATAAATAGAAACAATCTGCAATTTATTTCTTTAAAAAACTTATGCAAAAAGGTTTCTCTTTGATAGCATTTAAGGTTATTCCATTTGAAACACACTTGCCATTATGGTTGAAAAGACAATCTGCTCTGCAAAAAATGCACAGAGCTTTGCTGTCTCGCTGCGGAGCAAACTCTGGCGTTTTTTCAAACAGCTTCTTTGTTGTGTCGGGAGCCTTTTTGCTCGGGTCGTTTTGAAATGTTTGACAGACAACCTTGCCATTTACCAAAATTTCTTTTGCTTTGCAAGTAAACCTATCATTGAATGCGCAGGTGGTTTTTCTGCATCTTATATCCATACATCTCCCCTTTACTCAACTATTGCCAAAAAATTGACAATATAAACAAAAATTGCTACAATAACCATAAGGAGAAAGAAAATGAAAGTTGTTTTACTTAAAGATGTCAAAGGCACGGGCAAGAAAGGAGACATCAAAGAAGTCGCTGATGGCTATGC
Organism: uncultured Clostridia bacterium; assembly: GCA_944349535.1. Lineage (GTDB taxonomy): Bacteria > Bacillota > Clostridia > Christensenellales > UBA1242 > Caccovivens. The sequence goes on along the minus strand of CALVNA010000012.1, from coordinate 11,042 downwards.
CAAAAATTTTTTAATCAAAAATGGTTTTGCAATCGTTGCAACTGCTGCAGCATTAAATAATAACGCAAGACAAAAAGAAGCAGATGCGTATCACAAAGAAATGGAAAAGCAAGACGCCATTGCACTTTCAAACAAGCTCAAAGGTGTGAATGTGAAGTTTGCCATAAAATGCGGGGAAAACGGCAAAACTTTTGGCTCTGTTACTTCAAAAGAGATTTCTGAAAAATTAAAAACTCTTGGCTATGACATTGACAAACGAAAAATTGAATTATTGCAACCACTTAAAACGATCGGTCAATATCAAATTACAATCAAACTCCATCCGGAAGTTACAGCAAAAATTGAAGTGGAAATTGCAGCACAATAAAAAGCATAACAACATTGTTATGCTTTTTTGTCATCTTCAAAAAGCCACTTCCACTTTTTCATATCTTTTTTTGCCATCATTTTCAAATAAGCAGTAGTAAACTTTGCAAAAAGTTTTTCACCAAAAACTTTTCTAATTCCGCGAACGAAAGCATCTAATTTTTTCGCCTTGCCGCTAAGCCATGAACCATTGAAATGATGAATAGCGTGCGTGTTTTCTGTTGCCAAAATTTTTTGCGAAACATAATCTTTTGGGCAAAACCAGTCATTTGGATAAACAACCAGTCCGTCATCCAATTCCTGATACGTGTTGTCAAGTTTTGCATGATAGAAGTGTCTCGTAACAACTGACATATATGTAACATTAGTTGTCAAATTAAAGCTTCCATCTTTATTCAAAAAACTTATTTTATCATAGACTGAAAGAAGCCTTTTGATCCAATTATGTTTTGGTTCCGCCCCCATTACCGCTGTTGGCATCCAAACTTTATTTTCGAAACCTGAAAAAGCCCTGTGAACTAAAAATTCGTCAAGGGGTTTTGTGAGCTCAACGTCGGTATCCATATAAATTCCACCATAGTCAAACAGAACTTTAAGTCGCATATAATCTGAAACAAAGGCAAACTTTTTTGCCTGATATGCTTGTTTTAAATAGAGATTTTGCTCCATATCAAAATTAGTTTCATTCCACTCTTTTATTTTGTAATCGGGACAAAATTTCTTCCAGCTTTCTATACATTTTTTCGCTAGATCACTTTTTTCTCTCCCCCCAACCCAAATATAATGGATTATTTTTGGTATTTTGTTTGTCATAACCGGTCCTCCAAAATCTTTGAGATTCGTTCGCAAGCATGTCCGTCACCATAAGGGTTTGAAGCTTTGTGCATTTTTAAATATGCTTTTTTGCTTGTTAAAAGCTTTTTGAATTCGGTATATATTTTTTCTTCGTCAGTTCCAACAAGTTTAAGTGTGCCAGCCTTTATTCCTTCCGGCCTTTCAGTAGTATCTCGCATTACAAGCACTGGCACACCAAGGCTTGGGGCTTCTTCCTGTATCCCACCACTATCAGTCAAAATGAGATGTGCTTTTGCCATAAAATTGTGAAAATCCAACACTTCTAGTGGCTCAATAAGCCTTACCCTTTCATTATTTTTAAATATCTTGTTTGCAGTTTCTCGGACAACTGGATTTAAATGAATTGGATAAACAACTTTGATATCTTTAAATTCATTGACAATGCGATTTATCGCCTTGAACATATGTTCCATAGGCTTGCCAAGATTTTCTCTGCGATGAGCCGTCAAAAGAATAAGCCGATCCGAACCTAGCCAGTCAAAAATCGCGTTTTTATAGTCTTTGACAACAGTGGTTTTAAGCGCGTCAATCGCAGTATTACCAGTAACAAAAATTGTGCTTTTGTCTTTGCCTTCTCTTATAAGATTTGCCTTTGCTCCTTCAGTTGGCGCAAAATTGAACTCTGAAATAATACTCACTGCCTGGCGATTGAACTCTTCAGGAAACGGTGAGTGAATGTTGTATGTGCGAAGCCCAGCCTCAACATGCCCAACCTTTATTCCAAGATAAAAGCATTGCAGCGCTGCTGCAAAAGTTGTCGTAGTGTCGCCATGAACCAAAACAACATCTGGCTTTTCTTTTTGCAAAATGTCGCGAAATTTTTCGCTTAGAATCGCATTTGTAACATCAGCAAGAGTTTGCCTTTCCTTCATTATTTGAAGGTCATAGTCAGGTTTTACCTTAAATGCTTTAAGCACTTGCTCAAGCATTTGTTTGTGTTGACCTGTCACACAAACTTTGACATTAAAGTTTTTATTTTTCTTGAGTTCAAGCACAAGAGGACACATTTTGATTGCTTCTGGTCTTGTTCCAAAAACCAGCATAATTTTCTTTTTCATTCTTCTCCTTATTAGAAAAGCAGTTGAATTTAAGGAATTATTGCCTAATAAGGAGAATTTTATTACTTAAGTTTTTCGACCAGTTTCAAAGCTTCTTCCATTGTTTTGTCCATATCAAAATATTTATACTGCCCAAGTCTTCCACCAAAATAAGTATGTGTTAACTTCTCTGCTTCTTTTAAATATTTTTGATACAAAGCATTGTTTTTGTCATCATTAACAGGATAATAAGGTTCAAGCCCCTCTTTCCATTCGGTTGGATATTCTTTTGATATAACCGTTTTTTCCTGTTTTCCAAATTCAAAGTGTTTATGCTCAATTATTCTAGTATAAGGCACTTCTCGTTCGGTATAATTTACAACTGCAACGCCTTGATAATTGTCTGTGTCTAAAACTTCAGTTTTAAAAATGACTGTCCTATATTCAAGTTTACCGAATTTATAACCAAAAAATTCGTCAATAGCACCTGTATAGATCAAATTTTTATATTTAATGCCTTTAAGATTTTCAAAAGAAGTGTTTAATCGAACATCACTGCTGCTTAAAAGTTTTCTAATAAGTTCGTTATAACCACCTATAGGAATTCCTTGGAAACGGTCATTGAAATAATTATTATCATATGTAAATCTAAGTGGCAAGCGCTTTATTATAAATGCCGGCAAATCTTTGCAATCTCTTCCCCATTGCTTTTCTGTATAACCTTTAATCAATTTTTCATATACATCTTTACCGGCTAAATTAAGGGCTTGCTCCTCCAAATTGGAAGGATTTTCGGTGTAAAATTTCTGTCTTTGAGCCTCGATTTTTGCTTTTGCTTGTTGAGGAGACCTTGTCTCCCCCCCCCATATTTTTGCGAAGGTGTTCATGTTAAACGGCAAATTATAGATCTCATTTTTGTAAATTGCCATTGGGCTATTAATAAAATTATTGAATTTTACAAAGTTATTGACATAATTCCAAATTTTTTCATTGCTAGTATGAAAAATATGCGCACCATATTTATGCACATTTATTCCTTCTGTTTTCTCACAAAACAAATTGCCGCCCTGGTGATTTCTTTTGTCAATAACTAAACATTGCTTGCCTTGTTTTGCAAGTTCATGCGTGCAAACAGCGCCAAAAAGACCAGCCCCAACAATGAGATAATCATAGTTTTTGTCTTCAATCTTTTGAGGCTCTGTGTTTTTAATTTTAACTCGCTGAAGTTCTTTAATTTTAACATTGTGCAGACTTTTAAGATAGGTTATATAAATTCCGCACAATCTTTCAGCCAAAAATCCGCTCACGCGATATTCTCTTGTATTGTAATCAAGGCAAGGATATTTATCTTCATGTTTTTTCAGAATATCAAATAACCATTGTGAGTAATTATTAAATATTTCTTTTTTCATGATAAACATATTGCAAAAATATGCAAATCCTGAACGCATATATTTTTTTGCCGATTTCCACATTTGCGGATAGTCATTTTTGATAACTTGCAAACAAAAATCAAGGTCGCGAATATGGTGACCATTTGCTGTTTTGTAATGATAATAATTTGAAAAACAAAAAGACCTTTTTGGAACAATAACATCATATTGCGAAATAACTTTTTCCATGTTCTCTTCAGTCAATCCAAACTTTTGCAAGTTTTTCATGCTCGTATCTTTCATTTTGACTTCAAATAAAGGCCATTTTGGATATGTTTTGTTTGAAAAATTCAGATATCTTCTGTAATGAAAAAAACCGTAATAATCAGCATCCAAGTTTTTCCAAGCCCAATATTGAGCTGTTAGCTCACAATAACGTTTGTTTTTGCTCGATATATTATCTCCATCGTTATCAAAAAATTGACAATTTTCAAGTTTATTTTTACTGATGTCTGCTCCTACTTGTATCGCAGAAGTAAAAATATTTTTCATAGTTGCCGAATCTTTGTGACAAGAAATTAAAATCTTAATGTCTTTCATATATTCTCCTTTTGTTTTGAAAAACCTTTTAAGCATTAGCGAGTTTTTCTGCCCTGTCTTTGATGGTAAGAGCTTCAATAAATTGATCGATATCGCCACCCAAAACACCGTCAATGTCATACGAACTTAAATTAACTCTATGATCAGTAACTCTGCCTTGCGGATAGTTGTAGGTTCGCACTCTTTCTGATCGGTCTCCAGTGCCAACCTGGCTTTTTCTGTTTTGCTTATATTCTTCATCTTGCTGCGATTTATAGAAATCGTATAGTTTTGATCTTAAAATTTTCATAGCCTTTTCGCGATTTTTTATTTGCGATCTTTCATCCTGACAAGCAACGACAATCCCTGTCGGGAGATGAGTGATTCTGATTGCACTCTCCGTTTTGTTGACATGTTGTCCACCTGCACCTGAAGAGCGATAGGTGTCAATTTTCAAATCTTTTTCATCGATTTCAACATCGATGTCTTCAATTTCAGGCAGGACGGCAACAGTTGCAGTCGAAGTATGTATTCTGCCTTGGCTTTCTGTTTCTGGCACTCTTTGCACTCTGTGAACTCCGCTTTCATATTTAAGTTTGCTGAAAGCACCTTTGCCTTTGATTGAAAAGGTGATTTCTTTTATGCCGCCAAGTTCGGTCTCGCTCAGCTGCAGCACTTCATATTTCCAGCGGTGTTTTTCAGCATAAGCTTGATACATTTTGGCAAGCACACCAGCAAAAAGCGAAGCTTCTTCGCCGCCTGCACCCGGTCTGATTTCAACAATAACATTGTTGTCGTCATTTTCATCTTTTGGAAGCAGCAAGATTTTGATCTCTTCGCAAAGCTCTTCAAGTTTAGTTTTAAGAGAGCCAATTTCATCATAAAACATTGCCTTAAGGTCATTGTCTTTTTCTTTTTGATATTCACTTTCACAAAGTTTGTATTCGTCATACATTTTGCTAAGTTTTTCATACATTGCTGCAACATCTTCAATCATCGACCTTTCTTTTGCCTTCTTTCGCCATTCACTGTTGTTTGCTATAAGTTTTGGGTCTGAGACTTCTTCTGTGAGCATATCATATCTTTCTTTTGCCTTCTTTGTTTTTTCAAGCAAGCTTTCAACCAATTCTTCCATAAACTATCCTTTCAATTTTATTATAATCATTTAGCACCTTAATGTCCATAAAATCGCTCTCTTTCATAAAACTTGAAACATCGCCTGCCTGACCTTGCCCCACTTCGAAAAACAGATAGCCGCCTTTGCTGAGATGTTTTTTTGCATTTTGAATGATTTTTTTATAAAAATCAAGGCCATCCGCTCCGCCATCAAGGGCAATTCTTGGGTCATAATCTTTGACTTCAATGTCAAGTTTTTCAATATCGTCACTTCTGATGTATGGCGGATTTGAAACAATAATGTCAAACTTTCTCCCCTTTTTGAAGGCGGAAAAAAGGTCTGAGTGAACAAACTCAATTTCAGCATCATTAAGTTGTGCGTTTGACTGTGCAACAGCCAAAGCGGCTTTTGAAATGTCGCTGCCGCAAACTTTTGCTTGACAGTTTTTCTTTATCGCAATGGCGATGGCTCCAGAGCCAGTGCATAAATCAAGCACACTTTGAAGTTTTTGTTTTTTTATAGTTTTCAGCGCCGCCTCCACCAAGAGTTCTGTTTCGCTTCTCGGTGATAAAACCTTTTTACTTACTTCAATTTTGTTCCCATAAAAATCTACAAATCCAAATATGCTAGAAAGCGGCTCTCCTTTAGCCCGCCTTAAGCAAGCCGACATTATCTTCCTTTCTTGTTCTTGTGATATGTTGGAAATCATTTTTAATTGTGCTCTTCCAACATCTAAAATTGTGGCAACAATCCATTCGGCATCGCTTTTTTCATATCTGTCAGCCGCTTTAAGTTTTGTTTCCATTTCAGCAAAAACTCTAGAAAGAGGGACTTGCTCTTTCTCGTATTTTTGGTCTGCATTTCTTTCAAGTTCAATTTGTGCCACTTTGCCAACCTCTATCTGTGTTATGTTAGGTTTCAGATAAACAAGCCAAAGAGTGATAAATGCAAAATCTCCTACCAATCGAGTTTTACTCTTTTCAACAAGTGCCAAAATTTCATAAACAAAACCTGTGAGCAGCAAAAATATCGCAAGATTGATAAAAAAATTGGCGATCCAAGACACGTTTATCGCAATAAAGGATACCACAAAAGTGGAAATTAAACAAACATTTACAAGAAAGTTTAAAAAATTTAGGGAAGATGCTTTTGATGTTTTGTTGTCAGAAATTAATTGCTGCCCAGACAAATTAAATCGCAATAAACTATGCATAAATGGAGATAGTCGCAGAAAAGAAAAGCTCAGATAAATCGCCACTGTTCTAAAAAGTCCCACCAGCAAACTCTGCAGATAGTAATTGCTGCCAGCTAGCAATTTTTCGACAATGTAGTTTGGCAGAAAACCTAGCACAATAAACCCAAATAAAAAAGCGAGAAGAATAAAAGCAAACAGCAAGAGAAAATTTGAAACGTAGGCAAGATTTTGGGCCCGTTTATATGCCCTGCTTTGCTCTTCTTCGCTGCGAGAATTTTTATTTTCTTCCAAAAACAAAGTTTTAATGTAAAGAAAGATTCCCACAAAAAAATATAGCAACCCACGCAGAAAAATGATGCTCCAACCCTTTCTGCTTTTAATTTTCTCGCTACATATTTGTTTATGCCCATCGCTATCAATAAAGGAAAGACAAAGTTTGTCATCTTTGACAAGCGCAACGCCATTATTGAAAGGAAATACAAATTTTTTCATAAATAAATTTTTGCCAAAAACAAACAAAACTAAACGGTTGATTGAAGTCAAACTTTGCAATATTTGCTTAAAAAACTTGATTTATCTTTTTGGTATGATATAATAGAAAAAAGTGAGGAAAATTTGTGTATAAATATATTCAATTGCTAGACTTTTTCAAAACGCTTAGAACTAAAAGATATGATCCTGCTAGTTTTTCAAAAGAAGTCTTGCTAAAAAAGAAACAACTGCTCAGCCCTTTGCTAAAAGAATGCATCAAAGAAGGTTTTTTTAAAGATTCAAAATTATACAAATATAACTTTGTTTGCATAGATTCTGATCTGTTTTTTAACACACAAGAGGCTCTGGAATTGCTTGAGACATATCAGTCCATCAAAGACATGGGTGGCGAAGTTTTCTTTGAAGAAATTGTAAGCGAAAGTTATGACGACATTTGGAATGACAGGGCAAAAAAGTTGTCTGCACTGACTTTTGAAACCGACTTTTTCCACTACAGCTTTGACGAAATGATGCAGATCAATAAAAAACTTTACGATGTAGCTAAAAAAATCAATTCCGGGCTTGTTGACGATTTGGGTTTGCCCATAAAATTAAGCCCTTTTGAAAAATATTTGCTTTGCTATCGAATTGTGCAAAATGTGCCATATTATAACAAAAATGAACCAAATAATTCGTCACACAGCTATGTTGAAACTGTGATGCGAAATGCTGGATGCTGCGCCGGCAAGGCAAAGTATTTGCAAGCTTTGCTAAAATGGGTGGGCATTGATTCTTGCGACATTGCAGTATCGGCGAAAAAATCTCGCTGTTTTATCTTCTCTTCAATTCAACAATCTTTGAAAAAGGCTTTTTCTCGCAACTGGCGAAACAACGATGAAGAATGTGCACGGTTTAATTTTCAACACAATCAAAAATATGTGGAAGAACTGCAAGATTTGTTAAGCATAACACATTCTGATTTGGAAAATAGCTTACGCTATTTCAACGAAATGCCTGAAAGACTGAAACACTTGTCTAATCACAAAATGAATCTTGTTTATCTTAAAGATGACAAATATGGACTTGATGGAGTTTTTGCTGCAGATCCAACAGCGAACTGGAATTTTGATTTGCCTTCTGCAAAGGTCAATAATTTGGCTTCAATATTCTGCGGACTTTTTCCTTTGAAAATTGATGAATTTGACTCTCTTCTCAGTTGCGACTCAGTTTTTGACTTTGACGGCAAAAATTTGTCGAACTTTGCAAGCAAACTGCCAAAACTTAAAACTCTTTCTTCTTGGGAACAAGAAGAGCTTGGACGAAAATATTTAGACGAAGTAAGCCAGATGATTCTTGCAAATTTTGATCGAGCAGCCAGTTATAACAACATTGAAGTAAAAAACAATGCTGTTTTAAAAAATTTCCGCTATGATTTGGCTTGCGCACGCACAGCATCTATCAGCGACATAACATCAGATGCCATGTATTCAATTGCAGAATTGGATTGGGCAAACATGGCTTTAAAAAGAAAAGAAAAAGAGATTGACCGAAAGGCAGAAAGTTTGATTTCAAAACTAAAATTTGCCTTGTTTAAAAATAAAAGACGAGAATATGAAAAATATAAACTCAACAATCTGATAGCCATTGATGACAACAATAAAGCAAAGGCTGTTCTTTCAGAGTTTTTAGACAAAACTAGCCCTGCTTTAATAAAAATTGCAGAAGCCCTTGAGGCAAGAACCGCCTTTGAAAAGTTGCCAGAGGCAAAGCAACCATCTTTCGAGGCTGTGGAATATGCCACTCAAAAAATTGACAGACTTTATCAACAATATTTTAAAAAAGAAGACGAAAAAGATTAAAAAACTGCACTTTTAAATGCAGTTTTTTCTTATAATCCATATTTTTTGTTGAATTTTTCAACATTTCCGCTAGCGTCAACAACCTTTTTCTTCCCTGTAAAGAAAGGATGGCATTTGTTGCAAATATCAATGCTCATAGTGTCGCCTTTCACTGTAGATTTGGTTTTAAAAGTGTTTCCGCAGGCACATGTTACAGTAACTTCATGATAATCTGGATGAATTGCCTTTTTCATATTAACCTCCTAAAATTAGTCTCCCACATAAGGAAGAAGAGCCATGTTGCGTGCTCTTTTGATTGCTGTGCAAAGTTCTCTTTGATGATGAGAGCATACCCCTGTTTGTCTTCTTGGCACGATCTTGCCTTTTTCAGTGATGTATTTGCGAATCTTTGCAACATCTTTGTAATCAATAGATTTTTCGCCAGCAACGCAGAATGCGCAAACTTTTTTCTTTGAAACTTTGCGATATTTTTTTACTGGTTTTTCTTCAACTTTAACTTGTTCGCTCATTGTTTTACTCCTTTTAATTAAAATGGCAAACTGTCGTCATCAATAGGTTCAAGTTCTGCAGTCTCTTTGCTTGCAGGTTTTGAAGAGCTCACGCTGCCAACTTCAGCTGAATCTGCAGGTTTTGTGCCCAAGAATTCAACATCGTCAGCAATAATATCTGTTGTATAACGCTTTGTGCCATCGCTAGCTTCATAAGATGAATTTTGAAGTCTGCCGATAACACAGCACTTTGAACCTTTTTTCAAAAATTTATGACAGTTTTCTCCAAGACCTCTCCAAACAACAATGTTGAAAAAGTCTGCTTGTGGACCATTGTCAGAGCTGCCAAATCTTCTTTGAACAGCCAAAGAAAATCTGCATACAGACACTCCACTGTTTGTTGTTGTAAGTTCAGGATCTCTTGTAAGATTTCCGATCAACATAACTTTATTCATAATTTCTCCTTATTCGCATTATTTTTTAACAAAAATTTGTCTAACAATGCCTTCTGTAATATTCATGAGTTTTGCCATTGCATCAACTTCAGCTGGATCAAGTTCGATATTCATAAGAACATAGAAACCTTCATTTTTGAAGTTGATCGGATAAGCAAGTTTTCTCATTCCCCATTTATCAATTCCAAGAACAGTGCCTTTTTTGTTTTCAACATAAGACGAGAATTTTTTGATCAATTCTTCTCTTTTGTCTTCAGGCAGATCAGCAGAAATGATATACAGAACTTCATACTTATTCATACATACCTCCTTTTGGACTAAATGGTCTTTTTGCTTTAACGCAAAAAAACAAGGACAGTTTTTTACTGCTATCGCTATAATATCATCAAAAAAGCTTTTTGTCAAGAAAAAATCGAAAGAAAACAAAAAGCGGCTCTTTTCGTCCGCTTTTTTGTTTGTTAGCCGTTGGCAAGTTCATCAAATTTTTTCTTCTTACGTTTGCGTGCGATCACAAAAGAAAGAATTATGATCAGTGCCAGAAGCAATACTCCTCCAACTATTGACAAGGCAATAATAAGAGCGTTGTTTGTTTGAAGAACTATGCCGTCATCACCAACAACCCAGAAGAGTCCGTTATATGATGGTGTTGGGTTGATATAGTCTTGATAGAAAGTGATGTTTTCAATTGAATAATCCCCCAAATCCATCACGCCGTTGAACGGGCTTTCGTTTGTTCCGATCGGTTCCCAATATTTTCCGCTGAAGTCAAGATCTGTTGTCAAACGATAGCAGCATCGTGAATAAAGTTGTCCTGCATCGTTGGCTATCGCATTATTGACAGCCCAAGCCACAAACCCCATTTCTTCTTCACTATTTACAAGATAAGGATCTTCTTCTGTGCCAGAGCCCTGAAGAGCTTGAACTCTTGTGTCTTCATCACTCCAAATCATTCTAGCATAGTTGATTGTAATCATGCAAGGTCTGTTTTCTTGGAATATTCTTGCCAAAATGTCACTTGAGATGTAAATGATTCCGTCAGAGAACAGTTCTGTAACGTCTTCGCTCTGGTCTTCAACAGAAACAATAACATTTTCAACTTTATAATTATCGCTTGGCACAATGTTCAAAGTTATCGTTCCACCAAACAGTAAGCCTTCAATTGTTGTCGTTTCGTCCACAAGCGTGTTCACCAAAATGGCTGAGCTGAGCGTGTAAGTAAATCTTACTGAACCGATCAATGAAGTGTC
>CALVNA010000011.1 GCA_944349535.1 uncultured Clostridia bacterium | reverse complement strand
CATACCTGACATCATAGGACAGAATTATAATACCTTGCAATAGGTAAATGTAGTATGAGAAGAAACGCCATCCAAGCAACACCCACACAAGAATATTGTTTTGCCCAACAATAGAACCAAAGGCTGCAGCGAATGAAATTTCATTCATGCCTGAACCACCAGGTAATGGGAAGAAAGATGAGGCCATATCAACCAAATTACACATTACAAAAACAGGTATAAACATGGAGCCGTCAATCCCACCATTAAAAAAGTAAATGATAAAAAATGGGATTGAATAATGGAAGACCATCCTGAGCAAGCTCATTCCAACAAGAAATAGAAAATCTTTTGGACTTTTTGCATATTGTTGCATAACATCTTGGAAATCGCTGATATATTTAGTGATTTTTTCATACTGCTTGTCATAATTTTTGATTATTTTCATTTTGTAAAGTAGTTTTAAAACTTTAACAACCAATTTTTTCCCAACAGTCTTGCAAACGCACAAAAAGACAGTGACCACAAGCACAACTGAACCTAAAACAAACCCAATTATACTTGTTGTCATAACAAAAACATTCATATTCATAACAGCAAAGCTGTAAATAAGGCATATCACACTAAGAATAAACCATGCGATTTGTCCAAAGATATACTTTCCAAATGGAATCGACAATGAAGTATGCATTGGCAATCCATGCGATTTGGAATAGGCAATTTGAAAAGGCTGCCCACCTGTTGACATCGGTGTAACATTGTCATAATATCTGCCGATATAAGTCAATTTGAAAGAAAAACCAAGAGCCCATTTGTTTGTCGAAATTTTCATCAGATAGCCCATTGTTAAGGTTTCTGCAAACAGCAATCCACAGTATAAAGCTATCACAACCAAAAGAGCAGTCCAATCAAATCTTAATCCTGAAAGAGGTGCAAATTCTTCTTGTGTCAGTTGGTAAGCCAAAATTCCTGCAACAATAGCAATGTTGATGAAGAAAAAAATCAAATTTTTCAGCTTGCTTTTTTTACTGCTTTTTTTCGAAACAGACTTCTCGGCTTCCGCGAGTTTTTCTTTTTGTTCCTGCTCGCTCATAGGTTTTGCAAAAGCACTTTCTGCTTTGAGTCTGAGCTGTTGAAAACCAAGTTTTCTTTTAATCACACTAAAGAAATTTTCTTTTGTTTGATTTTCCTTTTTTTTGAGCAAACTTTTATTATTAAAAACCAGTTTGGATTTGCCCTCCGGATAAAAAACTTTACCTTTAAAATATGATAAATCATTTTCATCAGCAATGCCAGCCGCCTCTTCTTCCAAATTTTGAGCGACTTTGTCTACAGTTCCATCAATCGAAAGCTGCAATGCTTTTTTTTCATTTTGCTGATTTTCAGAGTTTTGCATAGACCTAGTTTAACAAATAAAAATGCTCTTGTCAACTTAACAAGAACATTTTATAACTTATGTTTGATTTAATTAAAACAAATCAGAATAGCGATCAACAAAATGTGTTATAGCATATTCATTACGCAGCTCTTCTATATCTAATGATTGCAAATTTGCAGCATCATCTTGATAAATTTCATCGTACAACACATCAAAATATGTTTTGTCAACAAGTGGATTTACTCTTGTGTGATAAAGTGTGTAAATCGCACTGTCTGGGTCATTTTCGTCGCCTTGAGTATAGCTAAGGCTGAAATTTTCATTTACAGTCGTCAAAAGTTTTGCAATATTTTCATTTTGTGCAGGACCTGTGTAAATAATGATGTGCAACCCATAATTTGATCTTACATAATTTTGCGACACATCACCAAACTTCCCCTGTCCATTGTTGTAAAGAGCAATAGCTGCATCTTCAAAGGATTGAACGAAGCTTGACACACCTTCTCCATTTGAATCAACACCAACAACATAACAAGATTCAGCATTAAACATACCTTCATCTTCATTATACATATAAATATACTGATTTATTAGGTCTGCTTTATTATTCAAATTAGACTCGTTTGAAAGTTGAGTTTTTATGTTTTGCAAAAGTTCACTTTGAGTCAAATTAGACTCAACTTCTTTATAAACATTTGACTGACCTTCTTTCTGTCTTACAACCGGCTTAAGTTGATTGTAAAGCGCTGTCAAATCATTTTCAAAATCAGTTCTTGAATAGCTGCCATCATAGCTTACATCGCTGTTTACAAGTTCTTCTGGTATCTCGCCTTCGTCAGGAGATTGGCCATAAAATCTTTCATAAATTTCGTTATATTTCTCCTGCTGAGTTTCATTAAACATAATCAGAATGTTTGCAACAGTGAAGTATTTCGTGTCTTCTTCACCATTTTTGTAGTAATAAACACCTGCTGCATTGCTTTGAATTGTGCTGTCATATTCTGAGCTGTCTTCAATTTGGTACTGAACATAATCTCGTCGAACTTTGCTGGAATAAAGAGAGAGAATGTCGCTCATTGTTACATAAGAAGCTTCGTCATAAGTTTCAAATTGTTCTGAGTAAACTGTTGACATATAGGTTTCATACATCAAATTGCTCAGCCTTTCAATTTCTCTTTCAAAAAGACTTGGAGTGTCGGTTGAAAGGTTAAGCCCCTGCTCTGAAGAAATAAGTGCCTGTTTGTAATCTTCAAAAGCTTCGCGATACAATTCATCGCCACCAAGCACATGACCAATAAGATTTGTGTAGATCAGTTGTTTGTCTGCTTCGCTTGAATAATCATGAGCATTGCTTTGATCAAACTCATATTCGTCAATAACTTTTGTAGGAACATTTTCTCGAACAATTTGTCCGTTTTCAATTTTGGCAGTTTTTTGATAACCTTCAAAAGTTATGTCATCAGACTCAGTTTCCTCTTCAGCCTCAACGATTTGTTGATAATATCTGTCAAAGTTTTCAAGCACCGCATCCATCGTCTCTTGCCAAATGTAAGACTTCTCTTTTTGCGTCAAGCCGCCTCGTTCTTGCACAATTTTTTCACCTTCAACAATGCTTATTTTGTTGTTTTCAACCAAAGTGAGAGACATCTGATAAGCTTCTTCTGTTGAATAGCCATAATATTGCTCATACATTGATCCGTAGCTCATATACATTTCCAACAGCTCTTGCTTTGTGATTTCAATGGTTTGATCATCTTTCACAAGAGTTGCAACTATGGTGTTGTAATACATTTCTGTGTTTTGTGCAAACAAAGAACAGCCTGTCAAGATTGACATACTGAAAAGAGTAAAACATAATAACAGCCCGATAAATCTTTTTTTCATATATTCTCCATAGCAAGTGGTTTGCCTGTCTAAAAATTACACATTTAAGTTTAGCACATTTGAACCGAAAATTTCAAGCAAATTTGTAAATCTTTTTTAAATTACTAAAATTATTGCATCTGTCAGCATTTTTAATCATTTTTTGTGGCTTCAATCAAAAATTCAAGCATTTTTTCAAGTTTTTTTGCAACTGTTCCAACAAAGTTGAAAGAAATTTTAAGAGCATTGCCATAGACAAGTTTGCCACCAAATGCAGAAAGTTTTTCTGCAAGAGGCTTATCAACAATTTGTTCCTGCTTTTTAAGATAGATTTCGCTTGTGCCATTGTTTATTCTGATTTTTTCAATCATAAATCGCCCTGCCAAGTTGCGCAAATATGCCAAACTGCATAGATTGATAATCTCTTGAGGCACAGCCCCAAAAGCATCTTGCAGGCTTGTGAGAACACTTTGTTTATCACTCTGGTTTTCGATTTCGCTGATGCGAGTGTAGTAAACAATGCGCTCTTGGCTGGATGAAATATAGTTTTGATCAATAAATGCATCAATGGCAACTTCAAGTTTGACATCATTTTTGTCTTCAACTTTTTCGCCTTTAAGATTTTTGACTTCTTCATCCAAAATCTTCACATACATATCATAACCAACTTTTGCAATATGCCCATGCTGTTGCTTGCCAAAGATGTTTCCTGCCCCACGAATTTCAAGGTCTCGCATGGCAATTTTAAAACCGCTTCCAAGGGTTGAAAACTCTTTCAAGGCTTCTAGCCTTTTGATTGACTGCTCTGTCAAAACTTTGTCTTTGTTGTATGTTAAATATGCGTAACTGAGCTTATCACTTCGTCCAATACGCCCTCGCAATTGATAAAGTGTGCTAAGTCCCAATTTGTCAGCGTCAACAACCACCATGGTGTTTGCTTTTGCCATGTCAACACCATTTTCAATTAAAGTTGTTGAAACAAGAATGTCATATTGCCCCGCATAAAGATTTTCAATCACTTTTTCAAGATGATGCTCTTGCATTTGGCCATGAGCAAAGCCTATTTTGCAATCAGGAAGAAGAGTTGAAAGATGGGCGGCAAAAGCATCAATATTTTCAACGCGATTATATATCACAAAAGAAATTCCGCCTCTTGCTTTTTCTCGCAGCAAAACATCTTTAAGAAGTTGATCATCAAAAGCTGAAACATAAGTTTGAATAGGCAATCTGTCTTTAGGTGGCGTTTCAATCACTGAAATATCTCGAATGCCTGACAACGACATATTGAGCGTTCTTGGAATTGGTGTTGCAGAAAGCGTCAAAACATCAACCAAAGTGAAATTATTTTTGATTTTTTCTTTATGTTCAACGCCAAAACGCTGCTCTTCATCAAGCACTAAAAGCCCAAGTTGTTTGAAAGAAACGTCATTTGAAAGCAATCTGTGAGTGCCAATCAAAACATCAACTTTGCCGTCCTTAACATCCTGCAAAATCTGTTTAACTTGGCTTGCAGATTTAAACCTGTTGACAACTTGCACTTTCACGCCAAACCCTTCAAATCGTTTGGAAAGTGTTTCAAAATGCTGCTGAGATAAGATGGTTGTTGGGCAAAGAAGAGCTGCTTGCAAGCCATTATAGACGCATTTAAAAATGGCTCGCATGGCGACTTCTGTTTTTCCAAAGCCAACGTCTCCGCAAATCAGCCTGTCCATAACTTTGCCGCTTTCCATATCATAGTCTATATCCATGATCGCTTTTTCTTGATCGGATGAAAGTTGATAAGCAAAAGCATCAGCAAATTGTTTTTCCAAAAACTCATCTCTGGCAAACTTAAAGCCTTTCTTGTCTTGCCTTTCTTTATAGAGTTTGGCAAGTGAAAAAGCCATTGCCTTAACGCTTGAACGCACTCTTTCTTTAAGCCTTGCAAATTCAGCTCCACCAAGTGAAGATAGTTTTGGATTTTCTTCTGAACCGACATAAGCTGAAAGAGAATTTGCTTCTTCGCTAGGCAGATACAAAATTCCGCCATTTTTGTATTCAATAACAAAATAGTCTTTTTCAACATCTGCAATTTTCAATCTTTCAATTTTGATGCATTTTCCAATTCCATGAAAAGAGTGCACAACAAAATCTCCAAGCTTTGGCAGATAAAAAACTGAGTGTTTTGACTTTGAAAAATTTGTTGTTGGATGCTTAAAAAGACTGTCAGACCCAATGCAGATTATCTTGTTCTCAAGAAAAGAAATCTGGTAAGGAAAATCAAGTTTTGAAATATATAACGCTGGCACAAACTCGTTTTTTTGCTCAAAATCATGCCAAACAAGCATATTTTCATTGCAAAATTCTTCCAATTTTTGCTTAAACCTTTCATTACCTGCAAAAAGCACTATTTTCATGCCCATTTTTTGATAAGACAAAATATCCTTCTTTAGAGCCAAAAAGTCTGTCAAATAATTTCTGGAAGGCAAAGATGAAATTCTGTGCTGAGTGGAAACATCGTCAAGACTGTCAAAAACCACTTTGCTTTTTTTGTAAATATAATCAAAAGTTGCGTAGTTTTTTTCGTCAAAATATGACAAAACGCTATAGCTTTGCATCAGAAGGTTAATTTCTTTTTTGAAATTTGAGCTTTGATCCAAAAAAACATTTTCGCTTAAATCAACAATGCAGTCGTTGCCATCAATAAGAGAACATGGACTTATACATATTTTTTCAATATTTTTTATGTTTTTCATGCCCTCAAGATCAAAAAAATGAAGCCTTTCAACCAAATCGTCAAAAAATTCTATTCTGACAGGATTTTCTTCAGTTATTGGAAAAACATCCAAAATATCTCCACGCAAGGCAAATTGCCCCTTTTGTGAAACAAGTTCCACCCTTTCATAACCAACGTTTGAAAGCTTTTGACTTAGTTTTGTCAAATCCAAACTTTCATTGCAAGAAATGGTAAAAGAATTCAATGCGTTTTTGTCAAACTTTACTATAGCAGAGCATGGCAAAACGATCAAATAGTCAAGCTGTCCGTTTAAAAATTTGCAAACATTTTCCACAAACGGCTGCATATTGCTTTCGCCTTCTTCTCGGTCAACTGCTGAAGAAATGATTTCTGCTGTTTTGCCCATCAAAAGCAGGGCTCTTCGCAATTTTCCCGCACTTGCAAAATTGTCAGACAAAAAAATCGATGGACCTTGAAGCAAGGTTAATATCGCCTTTTCGCCGTCCCCACCGCCTGAAATTTTTTTATGGCCAAGCAAATATTTCACATCTTGAAAAAATTTTTCTAGCATAACTTCTCCAGCACCATTTCCGCAGCCTGCTCAACAATGTTTTCAAATAGCTTTTTGTCTTTGATTTTTGATAGAACAAAGTCAGCAAGATCCAAGCTTTCATCTCTGCCAATGCCCACCTTGACCCGTGCAAAATCTTGACCGATGAAAGAGACGATTGATCTCAGACCATTGTGTGTGCCAGCGCTGCCATGTTCACGAAAGCGAACTTTACCTTGTGGCAGATCAATATCATCGACCACCACGATAATTTTGCCATCATGATATCTTTTTTTGAGCAAAGCGACTGCTTGACCGCTGTTGTTCATATATGTGGTGGGCTTTGCAAGAATAATGCTTTGACCTTTATAAAAACCTTTGGCAACCATGCATTTGTCTTTTGAAAGAGAAAAACTTGTTGACAAAATTTGAGCCAATTTGTCAACCACCATAAACCCAATGTTATGATAGGTGTTTTCGTATTCACTCCCTATATTTCCAAGCCCAACAACGATGATCATATCGACATATTCTCTATTTTTTCGAAAGCAGAAATCCTTTTATCATCAGAGATTTTGCTTTTTTCAATATAAGCATTTTCAACAACACAGTTTTTGCCAATTATGCTGTCCTTTATGATTGCATCTCTCAAAATCGTGCCGCTGCAAACCACACTTTGACCTTCTATGCGGCTGCAACCATAAATGATGACGCCCTTTTCAATTTCAGCATCAGCGTCAATGCAAACACTCTCATCAAAAATCACAACGCCATTTTTGATATGATAGTTTTGTATTTTCTTTTTCAGCTCTTTATGGCAATATGTAAGCATTTTGCCATTGCAAACAGGCTCAAGTGCCACGGTTGAGAACTTTGAACTTGGGCTTTGAGCGAATTCAGTCAAGGATTTGAGATAATCAATCTTGAAGATTTCACCACGAACAAGTTTGAGCGCATTGTAACCTTTGACAGCAAAATAATTTAAAATTTCGTTGAACAAAGTTTTGTCAAGAAGTGGCGTGTCGCTATAAAAAACCGCCATGATTTTTTTGTCAGTCTGAATGCTTTTAAGTTTTTCAAGCATATTATCTTGCTGATCAATCACAAGAGTTTGGCAATGATTGCCTGCCATCTTCACCCATTCAAGCATGCTTTTGCCAAAAAGTTTAAAATCAGGCAAATTCTTAATAAAATCATCATGCTTTGCCTTGACCAGCACAAAAAGCACTTCTTCTGCAATCCAATCCAGGTTTTTTGCGTTGACAAGAGAAAGAGTGGAGCTTTCTTCTTCCATCTCTAGTTGATCAAAATCAAAGGATATTTGATTTTTTGAAATTTCCAAATCAATTTGTGTTTCCATAATTTTTAGTATAAGTTTTACCGCCAATTTTGTCAACATTTTTAAAGGAAGAAAAAAGATAAAAAATCAAAAAATGTTTTGAAAATGTTTTTAATAATTATTTTTTTGTGTTAGAATATACTCAAAGGAGCTTGAGATGAAAAAAGTAAAATCTTTACGCACTATAATTGTTTTGCTGCTGTGTGCAGTTTTTGTTGCTTTTGGGCTATTACTAAGTCAACCGACCTTGACCTCTCAAGCAATTGAAGGTTCTGCAATAGAAAACACAATCAAAGTTGAACCTATTGCAAGAGAAAACCAAAGCCTTTCACAAGATGTTGAAGGAAACACTGCTGTGTTTCAATGGCGACAACTTCAAGGTTTTAAAATTTCATTTGATCCTAGCGCTCTAGAAGAAGGTCAAACCCCTCCGCTTGCTGCAGATGGGCAATACACCATGAGCTTGAATATATATTACTATCCTGGATATGCTTCAACCATTCCAGATAATGTTGACGAGCCAAACAGTGATTGGGCTCAATGCTTAAATGTTATGCAGCCAATTATAGCAGAAGATTACCACAATTTGCGTTCTTTCACTTTCAATGTTGACAATTTTGTTGATGGAATCATAATGCTAAATAACGAACAGACTACAATAAAAACACAGGGATGGGGCGTTTATCAATTTGAAATCGACATCAACGGAGCTCTATCAACTTCAACTTTTTATGCAGTTGAGCCAGAGCACCTTACCAATGATATAAGGTTTGATATTGCTTACGAAGACTCATTCACCACTTCAGGTCATAATGCCTTTGACTTCTATGTTGTTGGTGCAGACACTGAATTTAAGTATGTCAACAAAAATTGCTTTGTTTGGTATGTTTATGGTCAAGATTTTTCAGACAACAATTATGTCCT
Source organism: uncultured Clostridia bacterium (assembly GCA_944349535.1). GTDB lineage: Bacteria > Bacillota > Clostridia > Christensenellales > UBA1242 > Caccovivens. Next base: position 15,574 of record CALVNA010000011.1, on the reverse strand, counting down.
CTTAGCTGAAGATGCAACTGGAGAGTTTGCAAATTATAACGCTCTTTACACACAAGAGAATTCTATTGCTCGAACAGGAACCACCTTCTATTTTGACGATGCTGGTCATGCTGGCTCCTGGAATGTTTACTGCGTATATCAAGATAGTTATGATAATGTGAACATAAACATCAAATCTTCACAAGAACAATCTGTGATGACAGGTGAAATATTGCAGCCTTCAACAATCATTTGGGTTGTGGTGGGCATAAGCATTGCGGTGCTTGCCATTGTTGTTGTTGTGATTGTTGTGAGTGTGAAAAAAGAAAAAGTATGGTAAAAAATTAGCAGAAATGCTAATTTTTTTTACAAAATGTTGTGAACATTTGCACCCATGAAATGCAAATAGCTATGACAATACATAACGATGGCATCAAGAGCCGCCTTAAATTCAACAATATCGTCGTTTGAAATATATGCTTTCAGATGCGAAATTTCATAACTCAGTTCTTTGATTGAAATATGATTGACAAGATAGCAAAGCTTTGATTCATCTTTAGTCCAATCAAATTCAAGGTTGTCCACCATCAAAACAATTTGATTTTCTTTCAAGCTCTGTTTGTCTGAAATATAATTTTCAATTTCAAAACAATAATTCTGCACATTTTCAAGGGCAGAAGACACAAGCATTTCTTCAACAATGCAGATTGCTATCAAAAAAAGAAAAATAATCAGAAAGTTTATGTAATGAAACACTTTCATACGCTGCCCAACCTTTTTGTTTGAAAAGATTTGCCTTTATCTTTTTTCAATTGAATATATCCCCTTCCAGATTTTTCAATTGTCAAAACAAGCACATCCTTAATCTTAGAATTCATCTCTTTTTTTACAATTTCAGCAACCTCCGTTTCCTGCAATCTGGCAAGAGCCATGTTATCTTTCAAAATTTTTCCTTCACAAACAAGCGTGATGGGCACAAAACTTTCGTCAGGTTTTAGGTCAAGATCTTGACAAGTTGCAGGAGCAAATTCAGCTTTTGGCATAACTGAAATTTTGCCGCTAGTTTCCACAATGGCATACTGCACCTGTGCAACTGAAAAATAGCCCTTATCTCGAAGACAGGCAAATATGTCATCAATTGTCATATTAAGTTTTTTCATAGCTTTGTAATCAATCCCTTTTGGATTGATAAGAATGACTGGTTTACCAGAAAGAAAGCTGCTCAGTTTGATGCTTAGCCGAGTGATGATTGTGAGCACGAAATGCAAAACCACAAGAGTCAAAAGCGGAATGATGCCATGCAAAACTGGAATGGAAATATCTGCCATGGGGATGGTGGCAAGATCTGCAATGATAAGCGTCAGCACAAGCTCAAAAGGTTGCATTTGACCAATTTGCCTTTTTCCCATAAGCCGAAAGACCAACAGAACAATACAATATATCAAAATAGACCTAACTATAATCGTAAGCATGCTTTAGTATAAGCATTATTTCAAAATTTAATTAAAAAGACAAAAAATTATCCTTTTACGTTTTTAGCCTTCCTTTTAACTAAACCTTTTGCATAATCTTTTACTTTGACAACAAAAGCCTTGACATCGACCAAGCCAAAAACTCCACAAAGCAAGGCAAAACAAATCGTGCCAATTCCAGCACCTAAAACCAAAGTGAAAAACAAAGGCAGAAAGTGGTTTGCAATTGAAACAGTAAAAGCCGTGATTGCCCCACATGGCAGAATTATCAACAACAAAAGAACAACAGTTTTGCCAAGTTTCAATTTTATGCCAGTTTTCTTTTTAAGCATAATAAGATTTAATAGCCCTGTTACCAAATAACTCGCACCCATCCCCCAAATAAAAGCATTGATGCCAACAAGTTGCGGAAGAAAATATATCGCTAAAAACATCACCACCGTTCCGCAAATAAAATTCTTGAAAGATTTTACTTCATAGCCAAGAGAATTTAAAAGTGATGAAGTGATGTTTGTAAGAGCCAAAGGCAACAGAACAAAACTTGCTTCTTGCAAAAGAGTTCCACTCATAACATTATCGTAAAGAAACACGCCTGCAAGTTCACCCATACCAAGATAAAGCGGAATGAAAAGTGAAGATATGATCAAAGAAAACAAAATTGATGATCGAATTCTGTTTTCAATATGTGCTTTGTCGTTTTGGGCAAGTGCTTTTGACATATCTGGAATAAGTGCGGTTGAAAGTGAACCTATCAAAGTTGTTGGCACAAACAGAAGTGGCAATGTCATGCCAACTGCAATGCCATACAAACTTAGTGCTTGAGCTGAAGTGTAACCAAGTTCAATAAGTTTTGCCGGCAAAATCAAAGCAACAAGCGGTTGAATAAAACTGCCAGCCACCCTGATTCCAGTTATTGGCGAGGATTGCTTTAAAAGCGGTTTAAAAATTTGTTTTTGCGGCTTTGAAAGTTTTGAGCCATAGTAAAAATAAAGTAGCACAACAAACAACATTGAAAAAAGACAGGCAACATTCAAAGACCAAGCAACATCAAAAGCTTTTTCTATAGCAGTGCCTGCGCCGCTTAGCAAAATCACGCAAATTAAAATACGCACAATCTGCTCATAAAGCTCGCTTGAACATAGTGCAAAATAGTTATCTCTGCCCCACATTGCACCGCGAAAAACACTGTAAACAGCAGAAAAAACCAAACTTGGAAGCATTATGATCAAAATTTGCAAACAGCGCTCATCAGTAAAAAAATATGCAAAAACATTACGAAAGACAAGAACTATAATACACAAAATGACAGCCAGCGAAAGTGCATACAAAAGAGCAGTGCTGACCAAAGAGCCTTCCTTTTTTTTGTCGCTGTTTATCATAAAAGACGAGTTCATTCTAGAAATGACAAGTGGCAATCCGCTGGAAATGATGGTGAGCAAAACCATAAATATTGAAAAGGCAACTTGATACATTCCCAAAGCTTCCGCCCCTACTGTGCGAGAAAGATAGATTCTGAAAAGAAAGCCCACCACCCTAGTGATAACTGAAAAAAATGTTATAAGCGCCACTGTTTTAAAAAGTGATTTCATATGACTCCTTGTTCATATAAATATTAAAAGAGCAAAAAAATTATTATCACATAAAAGTTCTGTGAAAAAAACTATACATTTTAAATTGTCAAAAAAAGATAATCTCAAGCAAATCTCAAAAAATAAAGCAAAATTTTGGTAAAAAATGTAAAATATTGTTTATATTTTAAATTCTCGTTGACTATTTTTCATTTTGTTTTTCGTTTTTGACAGTTTTCTTTTTAAAAATTTTGTATATAAAATTTTCGATTTGCTTGTTGTATTTAGTCGAAAAATATATCGCCAAGACTGACGCTATCGCAATAAGCACCCAAACATACAATCCCCAACCGCTGTATGGGATTATATCGCCGCCTGATAGATAGCTCATGGTGAAAATGCCTATTGTGCGAGTAAAAATTTGCGTCAACATAAAAAATGTCCAGCTCATATCAGTCAGCCCAGCAACCATGCACAAAATGTCGTCTGGGAAAAGCGGTAAAAGCATCATTAGCACAAAACTATACTTTGCGTTGCTTAAAAAATTTGACCACTTCCTTTCAGTTTCTTTGCCCACAATAAAAATTACAATTTTTTTGCCAAAAATTCTGCCTATGGCAAAAGCAACAGCGCTGCCAAGAAGAATTCCAGCAAGTGAAAGAAGAGCTGCTTGCAAAGGTCCATAGATAAGGCTGCCTGCTATCACAACGAAAGGTGAAGGAATTGGAATAAAAGTTACCTGCAAAAACTGCAACAACACAAAAAATGCCCTTCCCCAAATGCCAAGGTCTAGGATTTCTTTTTTAAGCTTGTCAACCGAATTTAGTTTTTCCCACCAACCTGTATAATACAAAACAAGATATATTGCCAAGAAAAATATCGCAAGCAATAAAAAGACTAGCAGAATTTTTAAAGCGGTTTTTGTTTTTGACCCCATATGTTTATGATAACTCTCAAAGACAAATATATGCTGCATATAAGGCATATTTTTGTTTTTTACACAAATAATACAAAAAAGGGAGAAAAAATGTGAAAAAAAACAAAAACAATCAAACTGCAGCAAAAATGCAAGAAAATTCTAAAGCTCAGGAAAAAAAACAAAACAAAAAAGCTTCTGTCATTTGGCTTTTTGCAGTGGCTTTTATTGCAGTTGGTTTGCTTGTGTTTTGCCAGTTATATTTTGGCGACCCGATCAGTGAAGAAACAACCTATTATCAAAACACAAGCGTCAACGGAATCGATATCTCTGGCCTTACTAAGCAGCAGGCTTCTGAACTTGTTGGCAGCACACTAGCAAAAGAAATGTCAGATGCAAAGATCACTTTGACAAATGGCGAACAGTCTTGGCAGCTCAGCGGCGAAGATTTTGAATATGTTGGCAACATTGAAAACCCTTTGACAGAACTTTTAAATTATGGCAGAGAAGGAAACATTTTTGAAAAGAAAAAAATAGAAAATCAAATCAAGGCAGAAGGGCTTAAAGTGGAAATCCCTTACGAAAATCTTTTTGGCGGTATGCAAGAAAAGGTCAATGAAATATGCCAAGAAGTTGAAAAATCATATCGTGCTTGCCAAATTCAGTTTGACCCAAACAAAACTCAAATGTTCAGCTTGTCAAAAGGTCAAGTTGGCAAAGTGGTTGACAGAGAAAAATTAAACTCCGCCCTTGACAAAGCCCTTTCTTCAAAAAATGCCAGCGAAATTGAAATTCCTTTGACTGAAATAGTGCCAGAGAGTGATAATGAAGAACTTTTAAAACAAATTGGAAAAAGAAGTCAGTTCTCAACATCCTATGTCACAAGCTCAACAAAACGCAAAAACAACATAAAAAAAGCCCTTGCTTGTTTCAACGGAATGACAGTTTTGCCAGGCGAAGAAATTTCTTTTAATCAAACAACAGGTCCTCGAACGAAAGAAAATGGATATGAAAACGCAAACATTATTGTTGGTGGAAATTATGTTTCAGGCACAGGCGGCGGCGTATGCCAAGCCTCAACCACCCTTTACAACGCCCTGCTTCTTGCAGATATGCAAATTGAAAGTGTTTGTCACCACTCATTGCCTGCGTCCTATGTTCCACTTTCCTTTGACGCTATGGTAAGTGAAGGCTATGCAGACTTAGTGTTCAAAAACAATTCTGATTGTCCTATTTTTATCAAAACCATTTGCGATGATGAAACGGCAACCGTCGAAATCTATGGCAAAAGTCTGGAGCAAGGCAAGGAAATCAAAACTCGCTCTGAACTTGTGCGAATCATTCCACATTCTGGCGATAAGATAATAAGCGACAAAGAAGGTAAATATTCAAACCAAGTTCTATACAAAGGCGAATATTACAGATTAAAATATCCAAAACAGGGCTATGAAAGCAAAGGATATCTTCAATATTTCGAAAACGGAAAACTTGTGGAAGAAAAAGAAATTCGACATGATCACTATCAACCTCAAATGGGAATAATTATTGAAGGCACCGAAAGTTTGGAAGAAGGAATGAGTTTGCCAGCAAATGGTGTCAAATTTATTCCGCCACAGAAAAATGTGTAAAAAAAGCGAGAAGGTTCTCGCTTTTTATCATAAATATTTGAGTTTTTGATCTATCGCTTTAATCAAAACCTTTTTGTCGTTTTCAAGTTTGCCTTCAAACACATCCGACAACAAACTTTCCAGGATTGCGTTATATCTGTATGGTTTGACTGTTGGATAGTTTTTGCGTATATCCTCACCACTAACTTTCAAATCTTTGACTGTGATGATCAGCTTGTGTGAGATGATATATTTGTAGAAAAAGTCATATTTGTTTGCTAAATATTTTGACTTATGCACCAAAAGTTTGTAAATAAGAGGAAAATTATCAAAATACTTGAAAAAATATTCTTTATTTTGCAACCTATTGAGTGCATCATAATATCCTGATAAAATATTGATATAAACAGAAGCCATTTTTTTGTTGAGCCCAAAAGAGTTGGTCAAAATCAAATTAAGATAATAAGAAATTGAAATCGGCTTGACTGTGTCAATAAGGTCAATCAAAAAACCTTGCGACTTATGTTCAACTTTTTTCACCATATTCAATTTGATTTTTGCACAATCTATGCCAAAAACTGGCCAAAGCTTAAATTTGTTGAATTGCTTGAAAACTTTTAGATATGCTTTTGGCTTAGAATAACCAGGATATCTTCTGCCGCTATGCAAAATGCAGGTTATTTCATAGATCACTCTTTCGCCAGAAATATCACGCACATTTGAAGAATATTTGATTGCTCCAGCCAAAGTTGCCTTGTCAATTTTAAAATTTAGCTCACATTCAAAGCGGAACAATCTGAGTATTCTTAGCCCATCATGAGCAAAAACATGGTCTGGCGACTCAATCGCTCTCAAAATTTTGTTTTGGCAATCTTGTATGCCACCATAAATATCTATAAATTTGTCATTTTGAATATCATAATAAATGCTGTTGCAAGTGAAATCTCTTCGTTTTGCATCTTCTTCCAAACTGTCAATAAATTCCACCTTCTCAGGCGTGTGAAAACCACCCTCTTTGTAAAACTCTCGTCTAAAAGAAGAAAATTCAAATTTAGTTTCACCTGATAAGATCAAAGCCGTTCCAACAAATTTGTTTTTGATCTTCACCTCAAACTTGCTTTCTTCTAAAATCTTTGCAAGCTCTTCAACTTGAATAGCTCCACAAATATCTATGTCGTCTCCTTTTATTCCAAGAATAGAATTGCGTATAAATCCTCCAACAACATAAAGCTGGCATGGCAGCAATTTTGCAAGCTCTGTAAGCGATTTTGGAATATTTAGCAGCATGGCAATTTCTCCTTATCTTTATAATAAATGTTTTTAAGTTCAAAAGTCAAATCTATTGCAAATAAAGTTGACATTTTTAGGTAAGAATTATATAATCAAAATATATAATTTATCATATTTTATAAGGGAATACATGAAAAAATTGAAAAACAAACAGCAGGGAAAAAATACATTTAAGCAGCCAAAGACTGCCAGTGTTTTTCGTGAGTGCAAAAGTGTGTTAAAATCGTGCACAAAGTTGTCAAAAGCAACTATTGATACACTTGAATTTCGCCAGTTGCGTGACAAAAAAAATCTTTCTATTTTTGAAAAAGCAAAAAATTTGTTTGTAAAGAAAAAAAATGTCATTCAAAAACCAATAGTAAGATACAACCCAACTATCAACCAAGGGTTGAGCGATGACGAAGTCAAAAGCAGGCAGCAAGACAAATTGACAAACCACACAAAAGTCAAAGCTTCAAAGACCTATCTATCAATTTTTGTTAAAAATATTTTTACCTTTTTCAATATGTTATGGCTGCTTATTGCAATCGCTCTGTTGTGCGTTGGCTCATACAGCGACCTTCTATTTTTGTTTGTAATTGTGGCAAACACCGCTATTGCAATAATTCAAGAAATACGAGCAAAAATTGCTGTTGAAAAACTTTCCATGATCACTCTCCCACAAATCAAAACACTGCGAAATGGAAAAACAATTCTCATCAGTGCCGATAAACTTGTTTTAGATGACATTATCGTTCTTGAAAGCGGCAACCAAATCCCAACTGACTGCATTATCATGGATGGAACAGTTGAAGTCAATGAAAGTTTGTTGACTGGCGAGTCAAATTCAATAGAAAAAAACAAGGATGCTCACCTGCTTTCTGGCAGTTTTATAGTCTCTGGTCAGTGTTATGCAAAAGTAGATCGCGTTGGAAAAGATAATTATATTGAACAGATGGCTCAAAAAGCAAAAGAATTTAAAGCACCCGCTTCAAACCTTTTTAAAGATTTGAACAGATTGATCAAATATATCGGCATTGCTCTTGTGCCAATCGGAATCTTGACTTTTTTGAAAGAATATTCTTTGGACAGCACAATTGAGCAGCAAATCACAAATACATCTGGTGCATTGACGAGCATGATCCCTGCTGGAATGTTTCTGCTGATCACTATTGCACTTGCAGTTGGGGTTGTCAAACTTGCAAAGAAAAACACTTTGGTGCGAGACCTATATTCTATTGAGATGCTTGCAAGAACAAATGTTTTATGCCTTGACAAAACAGGCACCATCACAGATGGAACGATGAAAGTGGTCGATTTTATCACCTTTTCAAAAAGAAGAACATCTTCAATAAAAAAGATTTTGTCGAATATCTTAAACTCACAAAAAACATCCAATTCAACATCAAATGCAATGATTGAAGAATTTGGCAAAAATGGCGAATGGAAAGTTAAAAATGTGCTTGAATTCTCCTCTGAACGAAAGTATTCTGTAACTCAATTTGAAAGCAAAAAAATATATTTTCTTGGGGCTGTAACAAAAATTGGTTGTTCTCTTAATGAACAGCAAACACAGCTGATTGAAGAGTGTCAAAACAAAGGCCTGCGTGTGATTGCACTCAGTGAATATGAAGGCGAATTTAGCAAAAATGTTACTGGAGAAAAATCAACACTTCTTGCCTTTATTATAATTGAAGAGCACATACGAGAAGATGCAATTGAAACAATTCAGTGGTTTAAAGACAATGGCGTTGAAATAAAAATTATTTCTGGCGACTCGCCTGCAACGGTTTCAAAAATTGCTCAGAGAGTGGGCGTCGAAAATAGCGATAAATATGTTTCACTTGAAGGACTTTCTACAAAAGAAGTTGAGCAAATGGCTGATAAATTTACTGTTTTTGGCAGAGTTACACCAGAACAAAAATACACTATAATCAAAGCCTTGAAAAACAAAGGGAAAGTGGTTGCAATGACTGGTGATGGAGTCAACGACACTTTGGCTTTAAAAGAAGCTGATTGCTCAATCGCCATGGCAGACGGCAGTGAAGTTGCAAGAAACATCTCAAAACTAGTGCTTTTAAAATCGAATTTCTCATCTCTTCCAAATGTTGTCAAAGAAGGACGACAGGTGATAAACAATGTGCAAAACTCGTCATCAGTCTTCTTGATGAAAACCCTGTTTGCAATTGTGCTGACCGTGATTACTCTTTTCCTGCAACTATCCTACCCTTTCACACCAAAAGATATGCTTTTGCTTGAATCGTTTGTGATTGGAATTCCATCCTTTGTGCTCACTTTTGAGCCAAACACAAAAAAGATTGTCGGCAATTTTATTCCGCAGGTGTTCAAACGAGCTGTGCCACGAGCACTTTTGATGCTACTGAACATTTTTATTGTAATGATTCTGTTTTACACTCAAGGCGACATTGTTATGTCAGCAACTGAATACAAAACACTTTGCGTATTGGTTCTCACATACACTGGTTTCCTAAATCTTGTAACTCTTTGCATTCCACTCACGCTTGTGCGAGGTTTTGCGATGGGAATTTCCTTTGTTGGAGTCACTGCACTTGTCTGTGCAATACCAAAACTGTTTTCAATCACAGAATCAACATTTACCGTTTTGATGACCTTCTTTGCGATCATGCTTGTTTCAATAATAATTATAATCTTAATAAAGCTCAACAAAAAACGAATAGAGATTTTGCGAGATAAAATCATAAAACTTTTGCAACGCGATGATATTGAAAACGGCTGATTACAAAAAAACTGCACTATTTAAGTGCAGTTTTTTTATAAATCTTGAGCAAACTCATATAACTCAAAAGATTGTGCTTCTACTGAAATTTTAACTGTTATGGGAGCAGATTTGTAATCAAGAACTCCAAAGTAGAAATCCACTTGGGTTGAGTTTTCGTCGCTAGATATTGAGAAGTAGCAATCATGATAGGTTATCTCTTTTCCGTCATATCTTCCGTCCAAAACTTCACCATTTGAAAGATATATGCTTTGCGGCTGAGTGAAATAGAAGTGAACGTAATTTGAACCTAAGCTTGTTGAAAGAGAACTGCTCATTCCACGCCCAACGCCGTTTGAATAAGTTTGATAGAAAGAATTATCTGACCACTGAACAACATATCCATACACATTTCCAGTAAAAATTGAGGTTAAAACTGATGTGCTGAGTGAATTGTTGTAAACATTCATAAATTGATTATAAGTTTCTTCATCACTTTTTGCAAAATTCTTTTCTTCGCTGTCTGTGTCAACTTTGATATAAACATAATCAGGAGTTGCATCAAATCTTGGTTTTAAATCAATTCGCAAAACCGCTAAAACAATTATGGCAATGGCAAGCAAAAGGCAAAGTGAAAGAAGTATCGAATTTGTTATGATTCGTCTTTTTCGCACCTTTGCCACATAAATATCGTCAATAGTTTGCATCTGTTTTGTCTCTGCCATGAAAGCTCCTTAATCAGTCTTTTTTGTCATCTTTTTTGTCAGCAGTCGATTTTTTGGTTGTTTGTTTGGCTGCTGTTTTTTCTTTTTCATCAGAAGATTTTTCCTTCTTTTGAACTGCTTTTTCTTTTACATTATCTTTTTCTTGCCCACTTTTGTCAAGTGTTTTTGCATTTTTTGTGATTGCACTGTCTTCTTGTTTTGAATATGTTTTTTTGATCATTTCATATTCTTCTTGAGTGATAACACCACTTTGCAACAGTTTTTGCCCTTCTTTCAGCTTTTCTTCAATCGCTTTTGCCTTTCTTTCTTTTTCAAGTTGCTTGCGATACTCTTCTTCCTTCTTGCGCTGTTCCATCTCTCTTATGTCCATAATCTGTGCAACTTCTTCAGCTGTTTTGCCTTGCATAAGCAAATCAATCTCATCTTTATTGATTGTTTCATGACTAAGCAGAAGTTTTGCCATTTGGTCAAGAAGATTTCTGTTGTCAGAAAGAATTTTCTTCGCTCTTTTGTAGTTGTAATCCAAAATTTGTCTGATTTCATCATCTGCTTCTGCTGCAAGTTTTTCAGAAAAATCTGAGCGTGTTTGATAATCTCTGCCAATAAACACTTGTTGATCATTTGATAAACCAAGGAATCCAAGATTTTTGCTCATGCCCCAGTTGTAAACCATTTTGTGAGCTATTTTTGTTGCTTGGTTTATGTCGCTTGAAGCACCAGTTGTTATATCTTTAAAGACAATCTCTTCAGCAATTCTTCCACCCATGCACATTGCAATTTCATCCATCAAATGATTGTATGAAATAAATGAGTTGTCATTTTCTGGACGCTGCATTGTATAGCCGCCAGCCATACCGCGAGGGATGATTGAAACTTCTTGAATTTCGTCTGTGTGCTTAAGCATTTTGCCAAGAATTGCATGACCTGACTCGTGATAAGCTGTGATTTGTCTGTCTTTTTCTGTTACCATTCTGCTCTTCTTTTGAGGCCCCATAGTAACTTTGTTGATGCCTTCTTGAATGTCTGTCATCGTGATTTTTGGTCTGCCCGCTCTTGCTGCCAAGATTGCTGCTTCATTGAGCATATTTTCAATATCTGCACCAGTAAAGCCAACAGTGATTTTTGCAAGAACTTTGAAGTCAACGTTGTCGTCAAGCGGCTTGTTGCGAGCATGAATTTTCAAAATCCCCTCTCTGCCGCGAACATCAGGAACATTGACATACACCTGTCTATCAAACCTGCCAGGTCTCAAAAGTGCTGGATCAAGAACATCCGCACGGTTGGTTGCTGCCAAAACGATTATTCCTTCATTTGGCTCAAAACCGTCCATTTCAACAAGAAGTTGATTGAGGGTTTGCTCTCTTTCGTCATTTCCGCCACCAAGACCGGCACCACGCTGACGACCAACAGCATCAATTTCATCAATAAAAACAATGCAAGGTTTGTTTTTCTTGGCTTGGTCAAAAAGATCTCTCACTCTTGAAGCACCAACGCCCACAAACATTTCAACAAAATCCGAACCGCTGATAAATACGAATGGGACATTTGCTTCACCAGCAACAGCTCGTGCAAGCAAAGTTTTTCCTGTTCCAGGAGGCCCAACAAGCAGCACCCCTTTTGGAATTCTTGCCCCAAGCTGTGTGAATTTTGATGGATTTTTTAAGAATTCAACAATTTCAGCAAGTTCTTCTTTTTCTTCATCAGCACCAGCAACATCTGAGAATCTGACTGGATTGTTTTGATAAGATCTTGCTTTGCTTTTGCCAAAACTCATCGCTCCTTTGTTTGAAGAATTGATAAGCCTGAAAATCATCCAAATGATGAATATCCCAAAACCAAGATAGAGAATTGGATACAAAATATCCCAGAAATTCACACCAGCAACTGAAGGTATATCTCTAATTTGAATGTTGTTTTCCTCTATGTAAGTCAAAAGTCTTTCAATTTGCCCGTCGTAATACTTATAGTTGATATAGTAATCGCTATAATCAGGAAATGCATCTGCATATCTTGAGCCTTCCACCAAAAAATATATGGTGTCATCAGTTCGATACATTGCTACAGCCTGCTGCGTCTCACCGCTGGTTGAATCAACATAAGTTCCGTCAACAAGCTCGTAAACATCATTAAAGTTTTCAAGTTTTTGTCCCGAATAACCAGTGTTTGTAAAAATAAGAATTATCAAAATTATTGCAATCAGCAACAAAAATAGATATGAATATCTAAACTTTGGTTTTTGATTATTTGTCTCGTTCAAAGTGTTTGCCTCCTATCTTAATTAGTCATATTGTATTCTATCATAAAAATAATTTTTACACAAATAATAGAAAGCTTTTTTTCAAGATTTTTTTAACATTTTTTTGCAGCAGACATAACCTGACAAGATTTTCAGCCATCCTGCTGTATTTTCAGGTTAAGCATAAAAACAACATCATTCAAAAAACTTTCGCTATCGTCTAAGGAAGACAAAAACTTTAAAAATTCTTTTCGATTGTGGGTGAAAAACGAGTCATACACCCCTATAACATCAGCCTTGTTTTCTCGAAGAATTTGAAGCACTTTGGCAAACTCTGCTTTGATTTTCTGTTCAAGCTTTTGTGCAATTTCTTCGGTGATTTGGGTGTTTTGCACGTTCTGTTTCACCTTTTGAGCCTTGGTGTCAATTTCGCTTTGTTGAACTCCCAAATTTATGTTGGCAACAAAAAGTGGAATGTTATTTTGAAAATCTGTTTTGACAGAAACAATTTTGTTCTTCACCATAAAAGTCATGTCAACTTTTTTTCCATCTTCTGTTTCCACATCGGTTATGGTAATGCTGTCAAGCGACCTTTTATTGCTTAGCAAATTTATGCTGTTAAGGTTGTCAACATCAAGCAGCGCAACCTTTTGCCCATCACGCAATAAAACAGCATCGCCTTTGTTTAAAATTTGGCTTTGTCCCTGCAAAGATCCTCGCTGTTTTTCATTTTCGCTTTGCCCAGAGCTCACAGCAGATGAGTTTTGCTCTGAGCTGTCAGACACCCCCTGTTGCCCATCTTGAGATGAAGAAGTTTGTGAGCTTTTTTGAGAGTCACCAGAGCCTTGTGAGCTCGACTGGTTTTGAGGCGCTGCTTGCTCTGATTGAGTGCTATCTTTGATATGTTCGATATACCCAATCAAAGATGATTTGGTTGGGCTGTAATAGCCTTTGTAAAAGGCTTCAAGCGAAGTGTCAGTTATATAGACTTCGTTTGCGTTGTAAGACACCAGCTGATCAAGCTTTAAGCCCAGATTTTGCTCAAGCGAATCGGTTGCCATCAACAATTCTTTAGCGGTTGTGTTTGTGCATATAAAAACGGTGTTTTCTGGCAAAGAAACAACTCTCATCAAATAGTCAAGCGAAGAAGAAACATCTTCTTCAAGCATCCTTTCATTGACAACGGTTGTTTTTGCATGAGAAAGTCCAATGTCTTTGCCAAGAGTCAGCTGTGCATCCAAAACTGCTTCTGACACCGATGATCCCTTGCCAGAAACGACTGAATTTGATTGCTGAAATTCTTGATTTGGCGAAGGAATAAAAGTCAAAAAAGAAATTTCGTATTCATTTTCAATTTTATCAAGACCGATTGCGATAACGACAGCTCTTTTGCGGCTCTCACCTGGCGAAAACAATGAATAAGGTGTAAAAACAACCAAAATCAGCACAAAAATCAAAATGAAAGGATATTTTTTTATCGCATCAATCACTTTTTTCATTGCTTAGCTCCTTTTTATGCTTGTGTGCCAAAGCATAAATTAAAATTGGCAAGATGACATTTGTCAAAATGGCGAAGTATATAAGATAATCGGTTGCAAAACTAAGCATTATTTCATATTTTTTGATTATTACAAGGTAAATGACGAAAAACAAAATATCAAACACTGCAACGGCATATTTGATAGATAATTTTTCGAAGACTTGCACAAAACTTTCGCAAAAAGCTGCTTGAAAAATTTCAAGTTGAAACAGCCCCAGTGTCATGATTGTCAACATTGCGATAATATCAAGCCTGCCAATCGCATTGAATTGAACAGAAAATATCAATAAATCTGCCAAAGCATTGTTGTGCATGAAAGCAGTAACTTGATATTTTGAATAAAAAACCACAAAGATTGACAGCACAAGAAAAATGCCAACAAAAGCAAAGAAAAATATCTTTTTCCCTTCCCCTTTTCTAAGTTTGATTTTGTCAATAAACAAAAATAATGCCAGATAGTCGCCAAAGGCAAAAATATGAGTAAAACCAGAATTTAAAATCTCAGTTGGGGAAGCAACAAAGAAATTTGGCATTGATATATCTGTAAAAAAAGCAATACCAAGACAGAAAAGCACTCCAACTAAAACTATATAATAGAACAGCTCAAAAGTGCGTCCCATTGCCCTTAAGCCACAAACAACTGCATGATTGACAACGGGAAAAAGACATACAAGAGCCAAAAAACCAAATTCATCTTGATAAACAAGGTCTTTCAAATAAATATAAAGCACGGAATACGTGAGCATGGTTTTAAACAAGAAAAAAATGAGAAATGCAAAAATCACAATTTTGGCAACAACAACTCCCACCTTTTGTTTTAAGATCTCTTTTAAGTTCTGGTCTGGATGAGCTTTTTTTACCTGCAAAAAAATTGTCAAAACCAAAAGTTCAAAGCTGAAAATGGCAATAAGAGCAAAGATTGAATCTGCTTTGGACTTTTCATACATAACAGAAGGCAAAACCAAAATTTTATTTGCCAAAATGGTCAAAAAAACGATGATTCCTGTTTGTCTTGCACTGATTGATTTCATTTCGTCCCTCCTTTGCCGGTAGGAAAGGATTTTGGCGGAGCGTGATGATCGTTTATTGAAGACTTAAGCAGTGCATCAGCCAAATCTTCCTTAACTCTCGGAGCATAAGGTGCAAGATATGGAGTTTTATAGTCATCAAGGGTGTTGAGATAATTGACTATATAAACAAATCCTGTGATAATGCCAAGCACGCCAAGTGAGCCGCCAAGAATGATAAAAACAATTTGCAAAACAGTGATTTGTGATTGCTGCTCGGGCACAGTGTAAAGAGCAATTTTTGCCAGTGCGGTGATGATCACTCCTGGCGGAGAGATGAGCCCAGCTTTAACTCCGGTATCGCCCAAAATAAGAGCTCCAACCACACTTGTGGCAAGCCCTAAATAGCTTGGAAGACGCAAACTGACTTCATACAGAATTTGAAACAGCAAAAATATAAACAAAATTTCTAAAAATGGAGTAAATGGCAGCCCTTGTGTTGTATCAGCAATGGTTAT
>CALVNA010000010.1 GCA_944349535.1 uncultured Clostridia bacterium | reverse complement strand
TGTTTTGTCGGAACCAGTCAACAGTGTCAAACAAGGTTTCTTTGATTGGCCTTGAGCTATAGCCAAGTTCAGTTTTTGCTTTTTGATTGCTGAAATTTCCGTTTGAATTGAGTGTGTAAAGCGAATAAGCTGAAAACACAGGCTTTTTCTTACGCATTTTGTAATACAAGTTTGCAAGCGGTGCTACCATTTTTAAAAACCACAGAGCAATTTTATAAGGAAGCTTTTTTCTCTTTAATTTTTTGTTTAAAATTTTCAGCATATCTTTAACTGTCAAATATTGACCCGAAAGGATATAACCTTCACCACTTTTGCCTTTTTCAGCTGCTTTTATAAGTCCATCGGCAACATCTCTCACATCGACAAAGTTGTAGCCTCCACGAACATAAGCCACAAGTTTTTCATTCATATAATCAAGTATAACTTGACCAAGTTCAGAAATGCGATAATCGTATGGACCTATCACGCCGCTAGGATATACAACGCAGGCATCTAGCAAGCCTTCCTTAGCTTTTTCTGTTACATATTTTGATGCAAGGGCTTTTGTTTTTGCATAATTGCCTACCAAATTTTTATGTTCAAATGTTGTTGGCTCATATAACACATCTCCCTGCTGCGGATCAATGATATGCACAGTGCTTGTGTAAATCAGCTTTTTTGCTTTATTTTCAATGCAGGCATCAACAACGTTTACTGTGCCTTGATAATTGACTTTTTCAATAACGCTGTAAGTCATGTTTGCAATGTCAACGATTCCAGCCAAATGAAAGACAATATCGCCTTTTTGAATAAATTTAAAGACGAAATTGCGATCCGTGATGTCGCCAGTTACGATTTCAACGTCGAGTCCTTCCAGCGAGCTTAAATCTTCGCCTGGCAATGCCAGTGTTTTTACTTTCTTCTTTTGTTGCAGCAATTCTCGAATAAGCACATTTCCGATATGCCCAGCTCCACCTGTCACAACATAGGTTTCCATAAAAGCCTCCTATGATTAAATTATACCACTCAAAATAAAAAATACAAACAAATTGACCAGTTGCAATAATGAAAAATTTTAAAAAAAGTGTAGATAAAATCAAATTTTGTGGTATTATATACTTATGAGAACTAAAAGTGGGCTGTTGAAAGTTTTTGCATTGTTTGCCTTGTCTCTAGCATTGATAATTTCCCTATTTTGTTCAAATGTGCAAATTGAAAATAGTGCCGCGCAAACAAGCAGCGATTCTTCAATAGAAAATTATGATGATTATATTGATTACTTCAGAGCTAATCAAGACGAAGATATAAACAGCAGTATTGTCCTGATTTATGACGCGTTAGTTGAAAATATTTATCAAATTAAGACGGGCAGTTTTGAATTTTCTTTGCGTTCTTACAATGGTTTTGATTCTCTTGCAAAACTTTCCGAAAGCGAGCAATACAGGGCATGGCTTGGGGCGATAAATGCTTTAAAATATGACGATCCAACGCTCTTTTTCATCGATTTTACACAAATTGACTATGACTATAGCATTTTCAGAAATAATGTGGTGATTTCGTCAGACAACTGCTATATTGAAGGAATTTACAACCAAAACCAGCTTGAACAAATGTTAAATGAACTTGAAGAAAAGAGAACCGAAATTTATTTGATGATGGATGAAAACTGGACGGACTATCAAAAAGTTTATTTTATCAATGAATATCTTGTTGAAAATGTTGAATATGATCAAACATTATCTGGAGTTTTTGTTCATACAGTTTATGGCTCTATAGTCGATGGACTTGCAGTTTGTGATGGCTATTCTTATGGGGTGCAGTATCTTCTTGATGGGCTTGGCATCACAAATCTCGTCTGTGCCGGAGAGGCTTACAATCCGTCAACAGGCTCAAGCGAAGGACATATGTGGAGCTATGTCAAACTTTATGACCATTGGTATGGTTTGGACACCACATGGAACGATCCTATTTATTATTGGCATCCATCTCAAGAACAAATTGAGCAGTGGAAAGTTGCATATTTTTTGAAAGGCTGGGATGAAGAAAGTGGTGAAGGATTTTACTATATGCCAGATGATGAAGAAGAAAGGGTAGTTCAAAATTATCAAATTTACTATGATACTGAGCGGTGGGGAGAGATTGTTTATGAGCTTCCGGTGCCACAGATTGAGCAAAATGACTATGCTGATCCAAGCGCAACAATTGAAACTGAGAAGTCAATTCAATCTGGAATTGCAACTTCATTGATTGTTAAGCTTGAAAATGTTGAAAATATGCTTGATAACATGACCTTTGCATACCAATATAGCAGCGACGGCGGAACAAATTGGAGCGATTTTGAGCAATTTGATCAAACACAAATCGCTTTCGATAGTTCAGAACAAAATGGTTTATATCAGTTTTATATTATCACAACAAGTGGACAAGTTGTTGCCAAAATTGGAGAAAGTGTTTCAGTTGAAATTGGGCAACTTTATACCATTGAAATTGATGCACCTGAAGGTGTGCAGATTGTATTGTCACCTGAAAAAGCTGGCTATACACAGAATGAACATATAGCTTTGACAATAAATTCTCTTCCTGCAGGGATGGAAATTGAATCAATATCGGCAGACAATTCTGATGTGCAGTTTATAAAGTCAGAAGAGACAGAAAACGTTTATTATTTCAATGTGCCTTCGTCCAACTTAAAAATTTCTATATCGTTACAAGAAAAACTTTACAACGTTTATATCGAAGAGATTGAAGGCTTGTCTTACACACTGACAACTCCAAACGGACAAAGCAGTGCGTATTATGGCGAAGAGGTCAGCCTTACAATCAACTCGTTGCCAACAGGCAAAGAGCTTGCTTCAGTTGAAGGCATCGAGACTGCCGATCAGATTGAAATAGGCACGCCTATCAAATTTATAATGCCGGCAGAAGATGTCAACATTACTTTTGCATTAACTGACATTGTTTACAAAATCTCTGTTGACAATCAAGAGCAGCTAAGCCTTGATTATAGCACTTCTGGGGTTTATAGGCAAGAGATCATCATTTCAGCAACAAATTTTCCTGACAATCAAAAGCTTGTGCTTTCAGGCGTTGAAGAAGAAGGAATAACTTATCTTAGCAACGATCAAATATCTTTCATAATGCCCGCTCACGATGTTGTTGTTGAAGTCTCAACGCAAGAGCTTGAAAGTCATGCTATAACAGTTCAAGACAGTGCCGTTGGAGTTGTGCTGGATCAAGAGGCTGCATACTTTGGGCAAAATGTCAATCTTGCTCTTTCGTATTCTTTGCAAGAATACCGAATTGTAAATGTTTTTGTCAATGGCGTTCAGGCAAACAGGATAAGCGATTTTGAATATAACTTTGTTATGCCAGATGAAAATGTTTTGATTGAGATTGAGACATTTAAAATTCCAAACATTATGATTACCAATGAAAACATTGACACAAGTTTGCAATTTGTTGAAAATGCTGGACAATTTTATTACATTATCACTGTTGTAAGCTTGCCAGAAGGACAATATATCAGAAGCTGGCAAGCGGTTGATGAAACAGGGCAAGGCACAAACGCTATCACAAGGCTTGACAGCCGAAGGTTTCAAGTTCTTTTGGAAGAGTCTGATTTGACAATAACTTTTCAACTGGCAGAACAGGGCGTGCTATATGAAGATGATGATCCACCGCAAGAGACTGATTTTCTTGTTATCACTTTGATTTTTGTAGGGGTTGTAGCGATTTTGGGTGTGATTTGTTATGCGGTGATCAAAAAAAGAGATTAAATGTTTGACTTTTTGTGTTTATTGAATTAGACTTATCATAAAAGAAGGATTGTTATGGATTGGAATCAGCTTTGGAATGATATAGTGACATTTTTTGAAACAAACATATGGAATATTGTTTTGTTTTTTGCCGTTTTGTTTATTGGAATCATTTTGATCAAGTTATTGATCAATATTTCAAGAAGGCTTTTGAATAAAACAAAAATCGAAAAGATTGCAGTTGGCTTTATTATTGCAATTTTAAAGGTGGTTTTGTATTTATGTTTAGTTTTGATATTGCTGTCAATAATCGGCGTTCAAATCACGGGAATTTTGACGGCTTTGAGTGCTTTAATTTTGGCAATTGGACTTGCTCTTGAAAATAATATTGCAAATGCTGCAAATGGCTTGATTGTCGTCTCTTCAAAAATGTTTAAAAAAGGTGACAATATTGAAGTCGATGGGAAGAAAGGAACTGTTGTTCAGATAAACTTTTTGTTTACAACTATTCTGACTTCTGATAACAAAAGGGTTACAATTCCAAACTCCACAATAATCAATAGCTCTGTGGTTGACTATGACGCCAACAAAACCAGGCGAGTTGAATGGAAATTTACTGTGGCTTATGAAAGTGATGTTGAACAAGTGAAAAAACTGATTTGCGACTGTATGTATAGCAATGGAAAAGTTAGGCTTGACCCAGCACCATTTTGCAGATTGAATAATTTGGGGGCAAGCAGCATTGAATTTGTTGCAAGAGCTTGGTGTGATCGAGAAGACTACTGGGATGTTTATCATGATGTGCTGGAACTTGTGTATAACGAGCTTAAGAGAAACAACATTTCAATACCTTATGATCAGCTTGAAATCAGACAAAGGAAAGATAACCCTGTTTTGCCCGTCAACAAAAAACCAATTCCAAAAAGAGTGGAAAAAATCAGGGTTGAACAGCGCGATTTTGATCTTGAAAATGCAGATTTGACATCCATTTTTTTCAAGAAAAAAGGCAAGAAAAGCACTCGGGAAAGTGAGAGAAAAGTTGATTTGGCAATAAATTTGCTAAAAACTGAAGAAAAATTGCAAAAAAACAGCAAAATTCCACGAAATTTAAAGAGAAAAAAATTAAAATTAAAAAATGAAGAAAAATAAAAAACCGCTATTTCAAAATAGCGGTTTTTCCATGGTCTTTGGAATAGGTTTACCAAGCAGTTTTAAAACGGTCGGAGCCACATTTGCAAGCGATCCTTTTTTTAGCTTGACGTGTTTGAATCTTTCACTCACTAGATAGCATGGAACAGGATTTGTCGTGTGAGATGTGATTTTGCTGCCTTTTTTATCAATCATTTCTTCAGCATTGCCATGGTCAGCCGTTATTATACAATCTCCACCAGCCATGAGAGTTGCCAGTGCGAGTGCATAGGCTTGCTTTTCAACACAACTTATTGCCTGTTTTGTCGCTTCAAAATTTCCTGTATGGCCAATCATGTCTGGGTTTGAATAGTTTACCAAAATAAAATCATACTTGTCGGAGGCTATTGCGTCCAAAGTTTCTTCAGTTATTTGCAAAGCTCGCATTTTTGGATAGTATGAAAAATCTTTTGTGTCTATGCTTTCAATCAATTTTCTTTCTTCGTTTTTATAGGGCTTTTCAATAGTTCCATTAAAGAAAAAGGTGACATGAGCATATTTTGTGGTTTCAGCAATGTGAAATTGTTTAAGCCCTTCTTTTGAGATTATGGCAGAAAGATTGTCTTCAATTCTTTCTGGCGGATATATCACATTCAGAGAGCGAAAATCTTCGTGATACAGCTCCATTGGTGAAAATAGAAGGTTTTTAAACTTTTTGGTTGAAAATTTATCAAATTTTCTGTCTGTTAGCGCTTTTGTTAGCTCAATTGCTCTGTCAGAACGGAAATTAAAGAAAATTACGCTGTCATTATCTTTTATGACTCCTTGTTCATCTAGCAGAACAGGAGAAACAAATTCGTCGTAAACTGCTTGTTTATAGCTTTCTTGCAATGCTTGAAGGGCGGTTTTGTTGATGCATTTTGCTTTGCCCACCAAAACATCATAAGCTTTTTGCAATCTTTCATAACGCTGTTCCCTGTCCATCGCATAGATCCTTCCGCTTATTGAAGCAATTTTAAAAGAAGTGTTTTTAATGTGCTTTTCGAGCAACGCAATGTATTTTTCTCCGCTATTAAACGGAGTATCTCTGCCATCTAAAAAAGCGTGGATATACACTTTTTCTAGTCCAGCAGCTTTTGCCATATCTATGATTGCAAAAAGATGGTTTATATGGCTATGAACTCCGCCATCAGAAAGCAGCCCCATAAGATGAAGACTGCTATCATTTATTTTTGCGTGCTTGATGGCTTTCAAAAGTGCTTTATTTTCAAAAAAAATTCCTCTTTTGATATCTGTATTGATTTTTTCAAGATCTTGCAAAATCACTCTGCCGCTGCCAAGTGTCAGATGTCCAACTTCGCTATTACCCATTTGCCCTTTTGGCAAACCAACACTTTGACCGCTTGCCAAAAGTGTTGTGTAAGGATACATTTTTTTCAGTTTGTCAAGATGCGGTGTGCCAGCAGCAGCGATTGCGTTACCTAATTTTTTTTTACTAAGCCCAAATCCATCCAAGATTATAAGAGTTACCATTTTTACTTCCTTTTTTGAAAATTTTATTAAAAAACTTAAAAAATGTCAAATTTTTGCTCTATTTTGCCAAATTATTGCGTTTTTAAAATAAATTATATCTTTCTGTGTGAATTATTGCGTTGAAAATTTTTTCTTTGCAACCAGGATATTTTGCCTCTAGAGCTGCTAGCACCTGTTTTGCTTCTTCTCGCTGTGTATGTTTATCTGCAGGACAATTGTTGCGCAGCACCGGAAAATTTTTTGCAATCTTTTCAATGTCTTTTTCTTCAACAAAAATCATAGGTCTTATCACTGTTAAGCCTGTTTTTGACAAATAGGTTTTTGGTTTGAAAGTTGCAAGCCTGCCTTCAAAAAAAAGTGATAGAACAAAGGTTTCAATCAAATCATCGCGGTGATGCCCAAGCGCCACTTTGTTGCAACCAAGCTCTTTTGCCTTGCTGTTTAGCAGTCCGCGTCTTAAGTTGGCGCACAGCGAGCAAGGGTTTTTTTCTTTTCTGATGTCAAATACAATTTCAAAAACATTTGATGGCACAATTTCAAGATTGACAGCATTTTGTTGGCAAAAATTCTTCAAATCTTCATAATTATTTTCGCCATTTGTCAAATCAACCGCAATTGCCATAACATCAAAATTTGGAAATATGTATTTTTTATATTCACACAATGCACTAAGAAGGCATAGGCTGTCTTTTCCGCCTGACAAGCCCACGGCAATTTTGTCGCCAGTTTCAATTAGGTGATATTCTTCAATCGCCTTTCTCAGACCGCTTAAAATTTTTCTCATGATTTTCCCTTTTTACTAAATGTATTTTATCAAAAAAATATCAAATTGCAAATAATTATCAAAAAAATAAAAAAAATTAGCAAAAAATTCAAAAAAAATATGAAAAAAATATATTATTTTATTTTTGTAGCAATTTTTTTATTTTCTTAAACGTTTTTTTTGCAGGCTAAAAAACCGCGTCAAAAAATATGTTTTTGTTTCTGCAAGCGTTGATCTAGAGATTAAAAAGAATTTTTTCAATTTGACCATCTCAAAAAATCAAAAAATAATTAATTAAATATTTAATTATTTTGATTTTAATTTA
Organism: uncultured Clostridia bacterium; assembly: GCA_944349535.1. Classification (GTDB taxonomy): domain Bacteria; phylum Bacillota; class Clostridia; order Christensenellales; family UBA1242; genus Caccovivens. The sequence goes on along the minus strand of CALVNA010000010.1, from coordinate 17,202 downwards.
TTTGACTTTTTTCGACACAAAAAGTATAATTTTTTTAAAGGTCGAACTATGACTATTTTTATCGACCGTATTGCGTTTAATATTCTGTAAATTACAAATATTAAACAAGGAGGCAAAATGAAAAAGTTTATTGTCGGACTTTTGGGAGTTTTCATGATGCTTGGTGCATCAATTCTTTATGCTTGCACAGAAACGCATATTGAGCTTGAGCTCTCAACTCAAACCGTTTCAATTCAGCTCAACAATGAGCTTGAAGATCCAACGGCAACTGTTTATGCAAACATAACTGGCACCGACGATAAAACTTTGAATTGGAATTTATCGGAAGATAACGACGTCATTTCTGACGTGGAAATTGTTGAGACTTCTGATGGCAGATCGGCAATCACCATAACAGCTGAAAATGTTGGAGACAACGATTTGGTCTTGACAACAAAACATGGTGGCGTTCAAAAAACAATTCATGTTGAGGTTTACACAGAAGTAACAGAGATTTTAAATAAAAATGAAGATGTTGAAATAGAAAACAAAAGCAGTCGTTTTCTTGTTAAAGGGCAAGCCAATACTCTTGTAGGAGAAAATTATTTTACATTCTTGCCAGAATCTAGCAATAGAACGCAGCTTAGCTGGACTTTTGAAGCCAATGGAACGACCTCTTATAATGGAGCGGAAATTGTTGGCAATCAAATCACTTTGCCAGAGCAGTTTGCAAGTCAAGTAGTTTTGCGTGCAACCACACATCTTGGCGTTAGTCAGACTGTTCAACTTGATTGCATTGACCCTATCAATCTTTCCTCCATAGATATTGGTGGTGCCAAAACTGAAACTGGAGTTTTCCAATATCTTTCAAGTGGAGAGCAAGTTGTTGTTGAAATCACTCCAAACATTTCCGGTCAGGCCTATGAAAATACAGCCTATCTTGCTGTAAAATACAACGGGGAAATGACAAACGATTTTGGCGGACTTGATATTAAAGCTGTGGTTTATGATGAAAGCGGAAAGCTTTTGAGCATTGGTAGTGAAAACGTTGACGGCTCATCGCAACGTTTACTAAGAGTTGACAGCCAAAACACAAGGCCTGCAGCAGATGGTGCGATTGAATATATTTTTAAAGTTCAAGCACTTGAAAACAGCAATATAAACGAAACTTTCTTTGTTTCTTTCAATATTGGTTATGCAGATTTTGATTATCATATAAATTCTGACCAGTTAAATCTTGGGCGCATTGAGGTTTATGCAAAAGAAAAAATTCAAGCCATTTCTGTAAGCAAAAATGAGATTGACGCAACCCTTGATGAACAATACTTGTATTCAAACTATTCAAATTCTACAAATGGTGGATTTGGACAGCTTTTTGATATTACTTTGACTCCAAACTCTGTGGTAGATGCAAGCGGACAATACATTCTTTCTGTCAATATTGATGGTCTTGCACTGCGCTCTGATCTTCCACCGATCTTGGCTTATACTCGATCTAGCGGTGCCTACTCTGAAATTGAGCTTGCGTGGGACGAAAATTCATCAAGATTTGTTTCTCAACCAATTTCTTCAACCTTATCAAATTTGCTTGAACACGAAGTGTTTTTGAAAGCAAATCCAGAGTTTTTTGATACTGAAAATGAGGCGGGCAACAACATCAGTGCTTTAAGCGGAATTGAAGTTTCCTTCTCTTCTGTTGACAATCCAGATATTGAACCTGCAACCATGCAAGTGCGAGTGATAAGAAGCTCAGGCAGCATTGAATTTGCAACAGATGTTGATCAAATTAAAATCAACAGCAGCTCGGTTGCAATCTTATCTCAGACATTCACTCTGCTTGGTCAGACGACTATTGATGGGCTTTATATTCCTGAAAATCAGTCAGCAAGCCGTTACGTAGAAATTGGTCAACCAATCTTTCAATCAACGGACGGTCAAAATGTAACCTTTTCGATAAATTTTGCTCTCAGAGAAGATTATGTCGGGCTTACAAATTCACAAACAGGTTTTATAATCATGCACGAAAATGGAGCAAGCAGTGATGAAATAACCATGAACATTTATCTGCCACTGACTGAAGCTTATGTTGTTTGTGACAGCTCAGATTCTTCAATCACCATGCAAGATTTTTCAGATAAAATATTGATTGATGGACAAGAAGAAACGGCAGCACTTTCACCATCTGTTTTGATGTTGAAAAATGGGCAAACAACACATTTGTCGTATGTTTTCAATCAAAGTTACAATGGAGTGTTTGCTCTTTCTTCAGTGGAAGCAACTTACTTAGATTTTGAATATGACCCAAATTCTTCAGATGATAGACAAACACAACTTGAGGTATTTTTAGCCCTTTATAATGACGACTGGAGACAAATTGTTGACAGCAGCCAGGCAAGCAGCAACATTTTGTCAACAAACCTTGCTGTCGATCATATCAGAACTACAAGCGAAGGTTACAGCTATCTTGTGCTTTCCTTTGAGGGAATTGGAGAAGATGGCGAAGCTGTCGTTATTCAAAGAGTTATTCTGGTGCATTCCTATAATGCAGTTGAAAGTTTTTCTGTTTCTTCAGCAAATGACACAAATTTCACTTTATATGCGAGCAATTCCGTGGGAAATTCCGACCAGGTAAGCAAAACTGTGCGCATTTCATATTCTTCTGGAGATATCACTTACAAGAATGCTGAAAACTTTAGGTTTGAAACTGCTATAGGCTCACAAACGTTGACGGGAAATATTATTGACAATACAGTGCGCTGGACTACAGAAGATGGGGGGAGAATTGCAAATCCATATTTTGATATCATGGCAGTCAACATCGGGCCTTCTTATCTTGAATTTACCATTTTTGCTCTTTCAACTGAACTGGCACAAAATGCGCCACAACTTGTCAACATTTACTATTCAATTTCTTCAACGCAAGCAAACCTTGACCAAGTTGGGCTGGTTGACAGCACAGATCCTTACAGAGCACAAGTCAACTTTGTGATAATAAATGCTGACAGGGTTGAAGAACTTGTTGTTGATGGAGTGGATGATAATGGACTATATTTTGAAGTAGGTTCGCTTTCTGACACGACTCAATTTATTGTTACAACCTCGTCGCCAAGCTATGCTATGGATGACAGCGTAAGCAGCATTGTTGTTGATGAAAATGGACAGGTAAGCAATAATATAGTCAGTGTTCAGACTGTCAACAACAGATTGCGTATTGATCTTGTTGCAAATACTGGCACTAAAGGAAAACTTTACATTTTCCCTTCAGATGCTGTTTTGAACGGCCAAATCATTTATCAATATGAAGGCGGAAGGGGCAGTTTAAGCCTGAACGAACTTGGACTTAAAAGAAGCGGAAGCAGTCAAACAAACTTTGAATGGCTGATTGAAAATGCTTTCTTTGTGAACAACCAACAACAGCAAATTTCTTTTGCCGACATTTTCAAAAGTGTTGATATTTTGGTTGCCGATGGACGCAGCTTTGAATATGCATATCATGTTTATGAAGAAGAAGATTTCAGTCGTGGGGCCCAGTCGTCATCATATTTCTATACTGTTATGAATGATATCACTCTTGAAAACACTCATTTTAGCACATTTAATGGTGGGCTTCAAGGGACAAATGAAAATGTTGTTGTAACCTTAAATGGTCGCAACTTTGCAGAAACTTTGTCAATATCAGGCAGTGAAGGCGGCGTTATTCGAAATATCACATTTAATGGTAATGTTTCTGCTAATGGCTTTGTTGTGGATTTTAATAATGGTGTGATAAGAAATGTAACCATTGACACCTACGGCTTAAGCAGCAGTGTTTTAAGTGCAGATTCGGGGTTTGTTGGAGGCATTGCAGGCACAAATTATAGCGGTGCATATATTGAAAATGTTTCAGTTCTCGGGCTTACAATCAATGGCGGGAATGCAACAGTTGGCGGAGTTGCTGGGCAAAACAGCGGCTCAATCACTCAAGCTCGCGTTGAGTTCTATAGGCTTGCAGGAGAAGGCGAAAGCACCACTTTGAACGCCTTTACAGGAAGTGTTGTCGGTGGTGTGATCGGCAGACAAAATGTTTCATCCACAAGCAGTGTTTATCAAATTTATGCTTATGACTATATTCTCGAATCTGAAAGCCCAAACAACAGATTGAAGGGAACAACCAAAGGAGCTTTGATTGGTCAGCTGTCTGGCAACGGCACACTGACATTCAGCGAAAGCTTTGCTTTTGTTGATAATATGGTTGGTCGGACAACTGAAAATCCAGAAACATTCGACCTTTCAGTTTTTGTGGGAGACGCTAATGGTGTTTCAATAAATTATCAATTATCATACATATCTTATTATGATAACGAAGGCTTCAAAACTGTAACATCAACTGATTTTTCAGGCAATCGAGTGATTGCACGCGGAGATAGTGGCTTTAATGAAAACATAAATGGCGGCAACAGCTATTTGAGATATTTCTATCAAGACGAAAAAGTGCAATCAGTTGCACAAAACTTCAACGTTGTCCAAAACGGAGGGCTTTACAAGGCAATTCCTGTTGAAAATAGCAATAGCGTTGTTTTCTTCAGAGCGGACCTTGCCGCCAGTGTTGGCTCAAGCTCACTTACAGCAAGTCAAGCGCAAGATTATCAAGAGCTCAACACCATTGACATTGCAGCTTTGTTTGGCTCTTATGATCAAAACATTATTGTAAGCTCAGATAGCGGCAGCCTTGTGATCACAGGCTCTCAAATCTTTGTGCAGTCAGTGGGGGAAGGAGAACTTACACTTTCTTCAAAACAAGATGTTGAGGTAAATCAGTCTTTTGGTTTTGTTGTTGAGAAAGCACTTAGCTCAATCATTGTTTCTTCTCAAAATGCTGCTGGTCAAACAGAGCAATTTGAGCATGGTCAAAATTCAACAGTAAATCTGCAAAAAACAATGTCAAGACAGTTTGTTGCCGAGTTTGCAACAGACATCGTTTATCTTGGCAATGGTGCTGATGCTTTTGAAATTCAGATGCTTGAAAATTTTAATATAAATATTGAAGACTTGTCTGTAACTCAAAATGCAACAACTAAGTTTGAACAAGTTTCAAACACTATCTTTGCGGCTACGGCAAATGAAGGAGAGATCAGAGGAACAATTTTTGCTGGAATTTCTTCATCTGACTTGCAACAAGCAGTTACTGATGAAATTGGCGTTTCAATCACAATCTATCCTATTGACGGAGCAATCAGCATTGGCTTTGACAGAGATGAAATTTCTCTTTCTCCTTCAACAACAACCAGCGTCAATGTCACAATGATCACAACTGATGCGAACGATGTTGCTTCAGCCCAAATTTCTCTTATCAATGGCGAAATTGAAACAGAACTTGAGCCAATCTATGATGAAGCAAGCGGCGAAACAACCTATTCAAAACCAGACGGAACAGAAGTTTTAACTATCACTCGAACGGCTGGAGATTTTAGTGAAAACTCTGGAGTTTATCAAAAAGAGTTTAGTTTCAGGTTTGAAGTGGCAGAAGAATATCGAAGTCGTTTAAGCTCAGACGAAACTTATATGGTAAAATTCCTTTCAAATACATTGTATTCTTCTGAAAAATCTTTGACTTTGTATCTATCAAGACAAGAGATGTCGAAGGTTGATATGACAAATTATCGCGTTTCAAACACAACCTTCAACCCTACTCAAACAATCTACAGAACTGAAGGAACTACTGGCGTTATGGCTCCAGGTTCAAGCTCTATCATGCAAATCAGCGTCAATCCGCAGTATTCATACTATGATTTCATGGAGCTGACTGTTTCAGGGGCACCAATTGTTGACGCAGTTACCTTCTTACCGGTTGAACCAGGCACAAGCAACCACTATCATACTACAAGCGAAATCTCTTTGCAGTATATTACAAACGGTTTTAGATTTACTCCAAGCATGGATAACGATGATAACGATTTTAAATACAATCTTTATTTCCTTGCAGTTTTCAATAGAGCAATCCCACAAGATTGCACATTGACTTTCACAGCGACTTATTATGCTTACAACCAAAATGGTCAACCAGAAATTGTGGACTATGTCAACTCTTACATCTTTGTTTCTTATCTTTCAGAGCCGACTATCACAGTTGATGGGGCTACATCAGCTTTGCTTGCCAAAGGCGGCAGCGCCCAAGTTTCAATTTCTGTCAACCTTGATCAAGAAATCGAATCAATCAACATAAGTGGAGCGACCAATGTTGATTATCATTTGGTGGGCAATCCAGAAGGTGAAATAGATGCTTCAACCAACAAGCGAGTTTACACCTATAATCTCTATGCAAACATTTTGGCGGATACTAAAACAGATGACAATCGTTTCTATGTGAATGCAACTGTGATCAGAAGAATAAACAACAACATAGAAAGAAAAACCGCACAAGCAACAGTAACCTTAGTTGACTTTAAGATCGATGAAGACCAGACCTATCTTGAAGGGGCTGAAGACGGCGTTTTGGATGTCTATGTCAACATCAATCAAACGCTCAGCCTAAACTATATGTTTGATCCACAATCCCCAAATTATGATGCATCGGATCCTGAGTCTATCGATGCTTACAACATCATTATGGGAAATCGTTCATTCTTTGAGCAAAACCATTATTATCCACAGATCAAAAATGGAGAAGTTTCTCAAGATGACTATTTGCTTAATGTAGAAGCAACGGTCAATGCTGACGGAACGACCACATACTCTTCTATTCCGCTTGAAGACCGAATTTATTATGTGACTGGCACAAACACTTATGTTCCAATCAAAGGTGCAAGCGAGGGCACTTCCCCATTTATTATTTCTGTTGACGAGCGGGGAGAGATAAACATTCGTGCAACCACTTTGACGCAGTCAAGTCAACAAATCATGATCCGCACCTATGTCACCACAAATGGTGAAGAGCGAATCATACAAACATATTTCACTTTGCAAACTAGCCTTTATTCTGACGAAGATCTGCCGATCATGGTTGAATCAGCTCAAGAATTTTTATCGCTTGCTGAAAGTGAAGACGAGCAGATGCATGATTATATTTTGATGAATGATATTGTGCTTGAATCTTATGAGCCATTTGACACTGACTTTATTTCAAGTTTTGATGGAAATGGGCACACCATCTTTATCCGTTCTTTCAACACAGAGAGCAGTTCCAGCACTTTGAATCTTGCATTGTTTGACACAGTTGCCTCTGGCACAACACTCAAAAATGTTCGAGTCAATCTGTATGAAGGTGGCAACATTTCAGTTGACCTTTCGTCATACACCACTGCAAACATTGCGGGATTTGCAATCACCAACAACGGCATCATCACAAATTGTGAAGTTGTTTCATTCTATACTGATCAGTACGCAATAGGGGCTTCTGGTTTAAATGAAAGTGCTGTTCTGACTCAAAGATCGGGAGATACAGGTTTGATTGTAACATACAATCGCGGAGAAGGCACTGGCGAGCAAATCATGCAAAACACATCTTCGTGGAATAGCTCGGTTGCAGGATTTGTTTTAAACAACAATGGAAATATCACAAATTCAAGAGTGGGCGGGGACCAAGTGGTTGAGCTTTTGTCGCAAGACGAGATCAATGAAAATCAAGTTGTGGCACGACATACCACTCTAGAGAATTTTGCCATTCAAGCTCAAGGCCGAGTGGCAGGATTTGTGCTTCAAAACAAAGGCAGCATTGCAGCAAGTTTTGTGAAAAATCTTGCAATGCAAAACAAGAGTGCAACAGCAATCGAAAGCAAGGCTTTTGCTGCTGGCTTTGTTGGCACAAGCTCTGGCAAAATCATGACCAGTTATGTTGAAGGTGTCAAACAGGCATCTTTGAGCACTCAAAGCATTTATGCAAGACTTGGCTCGACAATTTCATCAGAGCAGTGCGTTATTGCAGGTTTCATCTTGACAAATTCAGGCGACAGCTCTGTCATAGAAAATTGTTATTCAAACATTTTGATCTCAAGTTCTTCAAATGTTGGCAGTGTATATTTGGCATCTGGCTTTGTTTATCGAAATGAAGGCAGGGTGGCAAACTGCTATTCAGCAAGCCAGGTTGAAAATCAAAGATATTCTCAAATGAACTTCTCGGGACTGGATGCTGATGGAAATTTGCTTGCCAGCGGAGAGTATGAAAACTGCTATTATTATGATCAAGATTACAGCGAACTTGACTCTTCAACCGGTTCAAGCACAGAAGAGGCATTTGAAACAGATGTGATCAGAGTGCCAGATGCAGGCGAAGAAGACTATTTCTATGGTTTTGCAATCGCAACAGCAACTCTTCAAGATGGCGTTTGGGCTATGGACATTGGAGATGGTCTCAGTGCGAGAGAAGGGTTGAAGCTGATCGAAGCTGACACAATAGCACATTCTTATCGATATGTGGTTTACTTCAGCGAAGATCAAATTGTTGAAGGGCAGCCAAGCTATTCACTGCCTTATGGTCAGATTGTTTTTGAAGATGATCCAACTTATTCGATCGACACATCTTATGGCTCAAGTCAAAACCCAATCATCATTCGAAATGCAGAAGAATTTGTTGAAGTGACAGGCAGCAGCAATTCAACTCCAATTCAACTTCAATACGAAACAACAATCCATGGCACTTACAGACTTGTCAGCGACATTGACATGACCGCTTTCAGCTCACAAATCGTCACTTTGCCATCAACTCAAAAGGCTTTCAGCGGAACCCTTTATGGCAACGGCTTCACAATCACTGGGCTTAGTCTGTCTTACAATGGCAGAAATCTGTCTTATGGTTTGTTCAAGTCAATTGAGCCATATGTTGTTTACAATGGGCAGGGCACGATTGTGCAAACTTACAGCCCAAAAATCACTGGGCTTAACATTGAAGTAGGTTCAAACTTGCTTGCTGGCGATACAATTTTTGTGGGCACACTTGCTGGCTATGTTAAAGACGCACTTTTGATCAACATAAGCCTTGACTACTCAAATGGAGCAATGGTGCAAGGGCGAAACTTCACAGGTTCGCTTGCAGGTGTTGTTGCGGGCAGCTCAAGACTTAAAAATATCACCGTTACAAATCCAAATATTCAATCTGCAAGAATAGCATCTTTAGGTGAAACTGCTCTCAACTTGACAGAGATAAATAGTGCAAGAGCTGACCAAGGCTGGCTTGGACAACTTTCTTACTCATACAACTTTACTGGCACAGACAGCGTTGCAAATGCAACTACAAATCTTTCCTACGCAGGCGGTGTTGCTGGTTATGTTGACATTTATGATGCAAACTCAAGGCGAACAAGCTTTGTTTACACAGAAACCCCAGTCTTTAATGTGAGCAACATTCGCAGCCAAGGCACAATCAATATCACTGGTCAGGTTGTTGGCGGTTTGTTTGGTCTTACAGCGCATCAAACATTTGTTCAAGATGCAGGAGTTACCATTTCTGGATCAATGAGCAGCAACAGCTCGCACATTTTGAGCACAAAAGATTATGCAGGCGGCGTTATTGGTCAATCATTTGGCTTCTTGCACAAACTTTTCTCAACACATGAAGAGAAAGAGCAGCAACTTATTGAAGATCAAATCGCATCCTTCTATAACGGTAGTGCAACTCAAGAGACAAATGTAGAGCGCGGCGTGCTTGATCTGTTTATGCCGGCAAGCTCAAGCACAACCTATTCTCAGATCGCCATTGGCGGACTTGTTGGGCAGGTGGGCTCAGGAACTTTGCAGGTTTCTTACTCAAATTTGAATGTGATTTCTCTCACAGCACAAAGTGCAGGTGGGTTGATTGGAGAGACGAACCTTTCTCAGTCAACAACTTACTATGTTGACAAAAACATTATTGCAACTGGTCAATACACAAAATATTTGATCTATGAAACTTATGCAAGTGGAGATGTAAGAGCTTATTATAACAATGAAGAAGGCAACAGCGGCGGACTGATCGGCTATATTGCCCACAGTCAAGACCGAATTGCGCTTTTGTCAACAAATGCAATCAATTTCTTCACAAACATTGATTATCGCACTGGGCAGACATATGCATTAGAGGATTTCGTAGATACGAATAACAATAATTATGCAAATCATGTTTATCAGTTTGTTGGTGGCTCAACAGAGACTGACTCACTTAGCACACAACTCAAATTCTGGAAGGCAAGAGTCAACACAGGCACTCAAAGCAACAATCCTTCAGTTGGTTATGTGAAAAGTTATGATTTTGCAGATTATGGCCAGCCTGTGTCTATCAATCTTTATCCAGGCAACACAACAAATGCAGAGTCGAACTCTGATGCCGGCGAGGCTTTATATCAAGTTGAAAGCATTTCAACTTTCACAACAGGCACTGCAGGCTATCAAGCAACTCAAAAAATCTTCCTAAACAGCGGCGTATGGCAGCAAAGCAACTGGTCGCACTCAGTTGACCAATTCTTCCCAGACATTCGTTACTCTTTGGCAGATCCTACAACGGTTTATCTTGACTCATATCAAGCAAGCATAGAATATGTGCTTGGTCTTATGCAAACAAATCCAACCTTGACAGTCATCGTCAGAGGTTTGACAGAAGATGGAACAGAATATCAAAATGTTGATTTGAGAGATTATCAATCTCGATTCCCAATAAATGCATTTGCTGGCACCTTGACAAGTGCAGACAACTATACAACTGCCAGTGGTGAGCAGGTCAGCCTGATCATCAATCAGTCGCTGTTTGAAAGCACAGCTATAGGTTTTTCAATTGAAAATGTTGTGATAACCGCACAAAGCGACACCTTGGAAGTAGATGGCGGATTGATAAGCGAGGCAGACATTGAAGGCTCAACAATCTCTGACTTGACATTGAAAATAGAAAGCGGCGTTACAGTTACGCCAGTAAACTATGCAACAGAGTCTGCAGCAGCAGGACTTATTGCACCAAGGCTTGTTTCTTCAAGGATCAACGGCCTTACCATCAATAGTTCAAGCTTGAGCGGAAGCAGCGTGCTCGCAGTTGCTGCAGACAGCTATGACTCTTTAGATGTTGGTTTGATTGCAGGTGTGGCAAGTCAAGCAAGTTCAACATCAGTCATGAGCATAACCAGCATCAACTTGGCTTTTGAAGAAGGAGAAAATGCAACAGCTATATCTTTTGAAAATGGCACAACAGTGCAAAATTTAAATGTCGGACTTTACTTCGGAAGTTCTTCAAAAAATGACGACACAAGCTCTCAACGAATCTATTTGGCTGGCTTTGCAGGATCAGGTCATATTGATTTAGGACACGTAAGCAGGCAAAGCAGCAATTACTTAACAGAGGACTTGATCATCAATGCAGGCGGATATATTGGAAAAATTGATCAACTTAACACAATGAGCTTCAACTATCCAGATCAATCAGAAAGTAGCATTAAGTTGTCGCTTCCAGCATCAGTAACAGAGCTTTATGCAGGCGGACTTGTTGGGCGAGCAGAAGAAGGCAATGACCTTACTTTGAACAGCTCTTCAAGCTCAACATCAAGCACTTCAAAAACCATCTCTTTTGAAATTGCTGGCGAAACAACAACAGAAACGGCATATATCGGCGGCTTGTTTGGCTTGTCAAAGAATGCTCTTACTGCCGCAAATTTTGTGGTAAACATGGCAGTTGAAAATGTTACAGCAACAGCGGCAAATGGAGACGACTTATCTCCAGCTTTAGCAGTTGGTGGTGTTGTCGGTTACAGCACCAATGCTTTGACTGCAGAGAATATTCAAATAAGAAATATCTCTGAAACAACCGACATCAATGTTTCAAGTGCAAAAAATTCATTGGTTGGCATTGGCTCATTGGTGGGTTATATCTCTGGCAGTGGCAGAGCTTATTCGGAACAAGGACAACTCTACTCAGACCTTGATATAACTTATACTGTAGATACTGAAACTACTTCGGAAGAAGCGGCAGACGATTTATACATTGGTGGAATGATTGGCTATTTGGCAGACACAACAGCCGCTTCAAGTTTAGGCAGCAACAGCAACGGCATTGCTTATCTTGGCCGCATACAAGCAAATCTTAACAATGCAAGATCGGCTTCGCTTGGTGGTATCGTGGGCTATTACGATGGCAGCGGCATTAAATCAGACGAAGCATTCACCATCAATAAATCAATTTTTGGTGGAGACATTATTGTTCAAAAGCCAAGATGTCAAACCATAAATGTGGGCGGCACAATTGGTTTGACAAATGCAAAATTTAAGATTGCTGGCGCAAACAATTATGGCGAAGTGTTTATTGATTATGGTGATAATGATACTACTAACCGAATGAAAACATACAATTTCGGTGGTATTGTTGGAAGCATCAATGCAGGCTCGGCACTAGGCACTGTTTCAAATTCAAACAGCATGGTCACAAACCACAATGCTCGTTTGGCAAGAAACACTGACAACGCAAATGCTCTTATTGGTGCAGGCACAGTAGCAAGTTCTTCTGTCAACAACTATTACAACTCTGCAGTTGCTTTGGCATTTGACACCCAAGGCGAAGATATTGGCTATAGCAGCGACAGCAAAGCAGGCTTTGTTGGCTCGACGACTAGTGAAAATATAATAGACAAGTTGACAACAGCTATTAACGATGGAGAATTTATAATAGGCAAGTTGACTTCTTCAAATACAGGAATTAGTGATCAAGCATTTATAAACTTTGCAAAAGAGGTTTATAACATTGATCAGGACGAACAGACTAATCGAGAGGATCCTAACTGGTATGACAATGTAAGCAAGCTTAACCCGACCGTAATTGGAAATGCAGATGATATAGACAATGGCAGTGGGTTTGCAGTAAAATATTATGTTGCAAGTAGCAGCACAATCGACTATTTTGCTAATAAAGAATTAACAAATGTTGCAGTTGTCGGCAATTTTGACACATTGACAATGGACTCTTTTGACACATTGACAATGGACTCTGCTATTGCAAGTTTGAGCGGCTATTCTTCTGTTTCAGGTTTCAATGCAAGCATTTCACGCAATATGGATGATGCTAGCGGAGCTGTCGGCGGACTTGTAAATTCAATGAGTGGCAATTCGATCATTTATGGCATTGGCGTCAACGGCAGTATGTCGATTGGCGGCAGCGAAGCTGTAACAATGGGCGGAATTGTTGGATCAATGACAGGCGGCTTGATTGCTGAAAGTTACACAAATCTTGACATGATTTATCGTGCGGCAGCTGACGGCAAAATCTCTGCCATTGCAAATTATTTTGCAGGACAAATTGCATTTATTGATTACACTTATGCAACAGGCTCAGTTGCAACATATATTGATGCAAACGTTTATGCTTTTGCAAGCGGCGGATCAAACCTTAACATTTCAAATGCATACACCATCACAAAACTTGACCTTAATGATTATGTTGACGGAACATTTGGAGTAGATGATGAAATAAAAGTAAAAGTAAATGTGAAGGACTCAGCAACAGGCGATGTTTACTATGATATAAACGGGCTGAATTATAGTTTGCAGAATGATGATGAAACTACTACTGATTTAACCACTGATAACTTATTGACTGGTAATTTGAACAACGGCAGTGTTCTCAAAGATGACAACTGGCAGAGAAATATCGACTTCAACTGGAGATATCCAACACGCAACTTCACGTACTTGAAGCAATCTTCGTGGGCGGAAAGAAAAGAAGCAGACGATAGCACTTATAAAGACACTGACAGATCCGCTTATGACGATTATGTGCTCACTTATTCTTATACCAAAGTTGGAAATGGTGAGGTGCCAAAAGAAGAAGACAAAGTTTACGCCTACACCATTCCAAATGCAGGCATTTTGGCAAGATTGGCTGATATAACAGCAAATGCTAAAAATGTTGCACTTTTGTATGACATTGATCTTGGAAATACAGAGTTTGTAAACGAAAACGTTGTTGACTGGAAGGCTATTGCATCTTTCACTGCACAGTTTGACGGACAAGACAAAACAATAACAGGGCTTAACACAAGTTTGTTTGATTCAGTTGATGGAACTGTTAGAAATCTTCGTTTGACCGAAGCGGATGTGGATCTAACATCCGAAACGGAAAGTTTTGGTTTGCTGGCAACCGAAATGACGGGTGGCACGATTTCCAACATCACTCTCGAGGGTGAGATAGAGGGTGAGATATATTACGGTGCAGGATCATTAATTGGTTTTGCCAAGTATGGACAGATTGACACCGTGACCAGCATGGTTAAGTTAACTGTTACAGGGAAAGAGACAAATAGAGAATATAGAGCAGGAGGTATTGTAGGATTCTCAAGTGCATCGTTGTATTACTGCTCAAACTACGGACCGATCAGCACAGAGTTAGGGTTTGCAGGCGGAATTGTTGGAGATGCATATGAGAATGTGTCAGGTCGTAAAGATGATATACATAACTGCTTTAACGGCGGCTCTGTGCTTTCGGGGTATACAGAAACCGAAGATAAAGCAAGATGGTATTATGCAGGGGGCATTACAGGTTTTGCAAAAAGTATGAATATAGAAAATTGCTATAACGCAGGCATGATTAAGGCAGGCAACAAAGCGCATACCGACATGGCTTATGCTGCGGGAATTGCGGCATATGCTTCAAGCGCAACAATCAAAAACTGCTATAACGAAGGCCCAATCGAAGCTTTGGGCGATGATCCAGAATGGGATTTTGTAGTTAGCGGAGCAGAGTATGATGAAGATGGGGTTTTGACGAGAGTTACAGATCCTAAAATCTGGTTGGTGCAGACAAATGCTAAAAATGTGTCAGCATACGGAATTGCAAATACGAAAGTAACAAATTGCGAAAGCCGCTACTCAGTGGCTTTAAATGGAGCCATGTTGGAGCAGTATGATGTGTCAGGCAATAACTTAGAAAACTGCAGTTATGCAACTTATAGTTATAAATATATGGACAGTGAGCCGGTAGATATTTCAATGACGCAGGTTAGTAGCAGCGGAAATGTAGTACTAAGTGGTCCATCTGTTGAATTTACCGAAGTCTTTGGTACGCAGAAAGCTCGATTAGACAGTGCAGAATTTTTCTTGACTTCTAAGGAATCTGTTAAGCCGCAAGATATAGACTCTGAGACTAAAGATGTTGTTGGGCTTGATGCTTCAGATTTTTCTATACTGCAATATAACCAGTTTGGGATTCCTGAAGTTTTTGTTGAAACGCAACCAGTCGAAGCATCAATGAGAATAATAGCGCAATGGTTGAGAGAAGAAAAGAAATTGGAATCTGATATTGAAATCAACCGAAATTATTATTATGACATTGAAGGCAAGGTTCAAGACACAATTGATAACCTTCAAGATAATTTGGGAACTGACGATTCCGCAGGTAACAACTATAGTCCGCTTAGCAAATCAAACTATGGCTCTTCAGCCCAAGGTCAAGAAACTCAGGTTTCAATTGGTGGAGAAGAATATGCTTTAACATCCAGCGCCGATACCTTGCAGCAGTCAACCCGTACATACAATTGGACTTATAATTTGACAACAAAATTTAGTGACTTTGCCTTAGACACAGATGTTTCGCACTGGAGCGTGTCAAATGCAAGTGCCGACGGACGATCAATCAATGTGTCTATTGACAGCATTGCAGGTGGCGAGATGACATTAAGTTATCGTGGAATACGGCTAGACAATACAGATCTAACCTTTGACTTGACTTATCAGCAAGAATATTCAATAACCTTGCCTGGAGGACCTTCAGACTTTGTGTATATTGACGAAAGCAGCTTTGGCATTATGCTAAACGGCAGCGAAAATGAAATATACAGATATGTAGATCAATCTTTGCAACTTAGCAGCAACGGCAGAATTTATGACAATGTGGTCAAGATGACAGACAATAGTTCAAAAGCTTACTACTTCGTTCTGTCAGGCAATCAACTCATTTATTATTTTGGTGCAAGTGTTGGAGGCAACAATAACGATGGTCTTGGTACTGATCAAACAATAAATGAATTTGTGAAAAACTTCCCAACCACATTGACGACGGAAGCGCGCAGCACAGTTTCAAATATTTCAGCATCTGCAAATCAGGGGAGAAGCTTCGCTATTCAAAAATCACATACAACAAGCAAACAAGCAACTCTTGATAAAAGTGCTTTTGAGTTGACATCCAAGACTGATCAATATTATGATGCAGAAAACTACTTGGGATATGCTGGATTTGATGTAGATAGTGATAATGACGGAGAATATGACACTAAGTTCTGGATTTCTATTAATTTTAAGAGCAATAACAATAGCGATAACATTACTATTGGTATAAATAGCTTTGATGAAAGAATTCAGATCTATAGTAAGGCTTATGCGGAAAGTTGGTTTGACGCATATTATTCTTCTGACAATACATACAGGGCTGAGTCAAACTTCAGCGATGTAGCATCTCGAGTATTCGGCGAGTCGTCAGTTATAAGCGAAAATATTGAATATACTCCTAAAGAAAATACAAAAATTGTTGTTACTTTAACTCTTACTCACAATGAGACAAATAACTCGGGTTTCAGACGACTTTTTATGGCCTATATATTTGGTGCAACTTACTATATGCAAACTCCAAATCAAGTTGAATACTTGACCAACAATAGTGCAACGTCATTCACCTACAATGTTCCAGAATCTGAATTTGATGCAGGGCGTTATGATCAAACAAATACAGTTGCCAATCTTTATGAATATTCGCCAAATTATGAAATAACGGAAGTTGATCAACAAAGCAGGGAATTTACATATGATACAATCGCCAAAGCCAATGCTGCGTTGTTCCGAGGGAATGTTACCATAACAGACACGGCGACTTACACTTTATCAAGTGCAAGCCTTACAAACATATCAAGTCAAGATTATGTTTACAAAATTGGGGACGGCTCGGTTTTAATGCTTGCGTCAAGAGGAAATTTGGCTTTGTACAACTACGCAGGTCAGACAGTCAATATCTATTCAACCGTAGATCGCTATTTAACTGGCGGCGAAATTGTTACAGTGCAAATGGATTTGCCAAGTTTACAAAATACAAAAAATTGGGCTGTGATCAATTTCACGTTAAATGATTCTGGAGGGTTTAAAGACGAGACGATCACGATCGAAACTTTTACGCAAACAGGAGAAAGCGATCCGGTTGACACAACAACAGGAGATGAAAATATCAAAGACTATCTTGCAGTGTTCTCAGATGGCAATTATCATTACATCTATGCGGTTAACTCAGCTCGGACCATAAACAGTTTGAGTACTAACTCTCAA
>CALVNA010000009.1 GCA_944349535.1 uncultured Clostridia bacterium | reverse complement strand
GGAATGTCGGTAAGTTGGAATCTTCCAAGAGTTTTGTTTTGAGCAGCAAATTCTCGCTCACCTTGAAGAACATGAATATCAACGCCTGGTTGATTGTCAACAGCGGTTGAGAAGATTTGTGATTTCTTTGTAGGAATTGTTGTGTTTCTTTCAATAAGTTTAGTAAACACTCCTCCCAAAGTTTCAATACCAAGAGAAAGTGGTGTAACATCAAGAAGGAGCACATCTTTGACTTCTCCGCCAAGCACGCCTGCTTGAATTGCAGCACCAACAGCAACGCATTCGTCTGGGTTGATGCCCTTGTATGGCTCTTTGCCAGTGAAAGCTTTGACAGCTTCTTGAACAGCTGGAATACGAGTTGAACCACCGACCAAGATAACCTTATCAATTTGACTTGTTGAAAGTTTTGCATCTGCAAGAGCTCGTTTTGAACATTCAATAGTCTCTTTCACAAGGTCTTCAGTGATTGCGTCAAATTTTGCTCTTGTAAGCTCATATTCCATATGTTTTGGACCAGTTGCATCAGCTGAAATGAATGGAAGAGAAATTGTTGTTTTAGGAGTTGCTGAAAGGTCAATTTTTGCCTTTTCTGCAGCTTCCTTAAGTCTTTGCATTGCAAGCTTGTCAGAGCTCAAATCGATGTTGTTTGTCTTTTTGAATTCTTCAACCAAAAGGTCAATAATTCTGTTATCAAAATCATCTCCGCCAAGGCGAGTGTTTCCGTTTGTTGACAAAACTTCAAAAACGCCGTCGCCTATTTCAAGGATTGAAACATCGAAAGTTCCGCCACCCAGGTCATAAACCAAAATCTTTTGATTTGCGTTTTCACCTTTGTCCAAACCATAAGCAAGAGCCGCTGCAGTTGGTTCGTTGATGATTCTGAGCACTTCAAGACCTGCAATTTTGCCGGCATCTTTTGTTGCTTGACGCTGCGAGTCATTAAAGTAAGCAGGCACTGTGATAACAGCCTGATTTACAGTGCCACCAAGATAGCTTTCTGCATCAGCCTTAAGCTTTGAAAGAATCATGGCAGAAATTTCTTGTGGTGTGTAATCTTTGCCGTTTAGTTTTACTTTGTAATTTGTTCCCATCTCTCTTTTGATTGATTGAACAGTGTTTTCTGCATTAACAATGGCTTGTCGTTTTGCAACTTTACCAACAAGTCTTTCCCCTTCTTTTGTATAAGCTACCACTGAAGGTGTGGTTCTGTCCCCTTCAGCATTTGCGATAACTGTAGGTTTCCCACCTTCCATAACAGCCACGCATGAGTTTGTTGTTCCAAGGTCAATTCCAATAATTTTTCCCATAATTTTAATCCTCCTTTTTATTGACAATGACTTTTGAATATCTGATAACTTTGCCGTTGAAAACATAACCAGCTTGATATTCATCAACGATTATGTCATTTTCCTTATCCGCAATATTCACAACAGCGATAACATTGTGGACGTGTGGGTTGTATTTTTCACCCACCGACTCTATTTTTTGAACGCCAATATCTGCAAGAGTGTCCTTGATCTTTTGTTCGATCATTTCAACACCTTTTAAAACATTTTCGTCAGAAATAGACTTTTTTGCTTCTTTAAAAGTGTCAAGACATGGCAAAAATGCTTCAATAACTGATGCCTGACCTGCAATTTTTGCCTGCTTTATATCTTCAATGGCATGACGCCTGAAATTTTCAAAGTCCGCTTGAATTTGTCGTGCCAAATTTAAGTATTCATCGCTCTTTTGCTCGTGTTGACAACAGTGCTCATCGCAATCACATTCTTCTGTTTCGTCAGCGCTATCGTCGCAATTGCATTCTTCATTGCACCTATGATCTTTATCACATTTGCAATCATCACCACAATCACACTTTTCACTGCATTTGCAGTTTTCATCATCTTTGTTGCAACAACATTTCTCTTCTTTTTCCTCGCATTTGCAATCGTCATCACAACGACATTCTTCGTGCTCTTTCTCGCCATGCTTTTTGCAGTGGCAGTGTTCAAATTTTTCTTTTGACATTTATTCTCCTTTTAAGTCTTTCAGACTGTCAATCACAACTTTCAGTGCTGAGGCAATGCCTGCATAATCCATTCGTTGAGGGCCAAGCACGCCAATTGATGCAAGTTTGTTGCCGCTTATGCATATTGGCGCTTTAACAACTGAGCCGTCATCAGAAACATCAACCTGAATTTCTTCTTGCCCTTGCATTTGCATGATATCTGCCAATTTTTCTTCGTCATCAAGCACGTCAAGCACTTTTTTTGCCTTATCAATATCGTTATTTTCAAGAAGCTTTCCGCTACCCTGTCTATGCACATCGATAAGACGAGTATTATTGAGTTTTTTAAGACCGTCAACAAGCGAATTGACAACATTTTGAAAAGCTTTGATTTCGCTTTTCATTCCCACTTCAAGTTGATCAATATTGTCGATCATAAAGCCAATGCTTTCACCTTTAAAATTTTTGGTCAGATAGTTGGAAGCATCTTGACATTCCCCAGGTGAAGCTTTGATTGCCATTTCTTGAGAAATATATCCAGATTTGGTGCCAATCAAAACCATCATCCTTTCGCTAAGCATCGGAATTATTTTAAATTCGTCAAGAATAAGATTTTCGATGCCATTCATCATAACAACGGTTGGATAAGAAGTTGCGTGCGAGACAATCTTTGCAATTCCGCTGACAATTTCTGTAAGAGATGTCGTTCGAGAAGAAATCAACTTTTTGACCTCTTCAAGCTCGCCATTTGATGCAGATGCATTTGAAAGCAGATTTTCAACATAATATCGATAGCCCTGCGCTGTTGGAATTCTTCCGCCCGAGGTGTGAAGCTGTTTTAAATAGCCCATGGCTTCAAGAGCATTAAGCTCATTTCTCAATGTGGCAGTTGAACACTCAAGTTTTGCCTTGTCTTTGACCGAACCGCTTGTGATTGGTGCGCAGTCTTTGATGTATTCTTCAATTGCCATGCATAAAATTTGATTTTTTCGCTCTGACAGTTTCATAAAAACCTCTTTATTCGACTTTTGTTAGCACTCTTTTATTTCAAGTGCTAGCACTATTATATGCATTTTTTTAAAAATTGTCAAACATTTTCTGCCAAAATTTTAAAATTTTTTTAAATTTCTTGTCGCCTTTTTGATTGCTTGTTTATTTTATACGCTACAATTTCCAAAATTCCTTTTATAAACAAAAATTTGCAGGTATAAGAACAAAAAAAGGCAATCAGTTTGCCTTTCTTAGCATATCTCCTTTTTTAAGATCGTAAGGACAATTGATTGTTACTATTTCTTGCACTCTTTTGCAGTCATCAATTTGCTCACCCTTGCTATCTTCAATGCTTTCAATTTTTATTTTTTTCAAAAAGCTGTCAGTTGGCGACAAAATTTCAAGTTCATCACCAATTTTAAAGCGGTTTCTCATCTCCACCTTGACTTTGCCGTTTTGGCTGTTTTCAACAACTTTTGCAATAAACTCAGCTGTCTGAATTGGCATAGAAGTCTCCAAAAATTCCTTGTCATCGCTGTCGAAATAAAAACCTGTGGTATAGCGTCTATGGCTTGTTTTTTCAAGTTCATCTTCAAGCACTTCAATTTTGTTTTTATTTTCTAATGCTCGTCTGTAAGCGTTGACAACTGAAGCCACATAATAGTCTGATTTCATTCGCCCTTCAATTTTCAGCGAACAAATGCCTGCTTCTTCAAGTTCTTTCAAGTGTTTTATCATGCAAAGATCTTTTGAGTTTAAAATATACGTTCCCCGCTGATCTTCTTCGATTGGGTATTCTTCAGTTTTGTTCACTTCTCTTATAGTATAGTTCCACCTGCAAGCTTGAACACATGCACCGCGATTAGAGTCTCTGCCTGTCATAAAGTTGGAAAGAAGACATCTGCCAGAATATGAAATGCACATTGCTCCATGCACAAAAGCTTCGATTTCAACCTTGCCTTTGAGTGATGAGGCAATCTCTTTGATTTGATTTAAGTTAAGCTCTCTTGCAAGAACAATTCGAGTCACCCCCATGTCTGCAAAAAACTTTGCAGAATAAATGTTGTTGACATTTGCCTGGGTTGACACATGAACATTCAGCTGTGGAAAATTTTTGCGAAGATAATAAATCATTCCCACATCGCTGACAATCACTCCATCCACCTTAGCATCAACCAAAAGCTGCAAAAATTTGTCAATTTGCTGAAAATCACTATTCTTTGCAACGATATTTAAAGTGATATAACCTTTTTTCCCACGCTCGTGCAGATATTCCATTGCTTTTACAATCTCATCGTCATCAAAATTTCCGGCAAAAGCACGAAGCCCATACATTTTTCCAGCAAAATAGACAGCATCTGCACCAAAATGCACTGCTGTGGCAAGTTTATCAAAATTGCCAGCTGGAGCTAAAAGTTCCATAAATTTCTCCTTATTTTCCTTCAAATTCCTTCTCTTTAGCCGTTTCTTTTTTCAAAGCTTTTGCTGCTTTATGCCAATTTATAAATCCTAGAAGATTTGAAATCAAAAAAAAGCTCAAAACAACAAGCATTGGAAGAGTTTCAAAACTTGTGCCCCGTCCTTCAATCACTGGCATAAGCCAAATCAACAGAATGAAGACATTTGCCAGTGCAAAAAACAAAAACATAAAAATATTTTTTCTCATCATAAGATAATTTGCAACCACTGAAAATGCGCCTGAAAAACTTGCTAAAATAAGATATGGAGTGTTGAAAGCTCCAAGCAAAAAGTAGTAACCCACTCCAACAACAAGCCCGACGCTCAGCAAAATCAACCATTCTTTTTTGCCTATTTCTTTTGCGTTGATAGTCAGTCCTTTTTCTGAATGTCGAAACCAGTTGATAACTGTCAAAATCAGGATGGGCAAAACAACAACACCTTGCGTGATTGTTTCTCCCCAGTTTTGATAAAGTGCTGATTGAGCAATATACAAAGCCGTATAAACAACGCCTAGCACTGAGCTTGTTTTAAGTTGAACAATAAGACAGCCAACATACAAAATCCCAAAAGTCGAACAAATGATGGTCAATGCCGAGCTTTTGGCAATCACTGAAAGCACAACCACACTGATTATTGAGGCCAATATCAACAGAATTTCATACCAACTGAATTTTTTTAAAATTTCTTTTGTCTGCTCAGCAATTTTCATATCTGCTCCTTTAAAGTTTTACAGTCGCCTTCGCTGTAAGATCAAGCGGTGCAAGCCCCAAGCCGTCTTTCAGCATAAAGTAAGCTGCTGAGCCAATCATTGCCGCATTGTCTGTGCAATATTTTAAAACAGGCGCAAAAAACTGTATATTGTTTTGTTTGCAAACTTTTTCAAATTTTTCTCGCAACATTGAATTCGCGCCAACTCCGCCAGCAACAACAATCTTGTTGATTGCAGTTTCCTTGCAAGCATTCAATGTTTTTTCAACAAGCTCATCCGTCACTTCCTCTTGAAAAGATCTTGCAACATCGACTTTTTCAAAATTTTCATGTTTCTGCTCTTTGTTGTGCACAAAATTGACAACTGCTGTCTTTATGCCGCTAAATGAAAAATTAAGAGTGTTTTTCAAATGATTTGAATGCACAAAAGTATAAATTTTTTCACCCTCTTTTGCAAGCTTGTCAATTTCTGGACCACCAGGATATGGGAGTCCAAGCACCCTTGCCACTTTGTCAAAGCATTCTCCAACTGCATCATCCATTGTGCTGCCAAGCAAAGTAAATTTATTGTAATCATCGATTTTTAAAATAGCACAATGACCACCACTGACCATAAGGCAAATAAAAGGCGGAGTAAGCTCAAGATGTGAGATATAATTTGCAGCGATATGCCCATGCACATGACTGACGGCGATCAGTGGAATGTCAAGACTGTAAGCCAAAGCTTTGGCAAAATTGACG
The DNA here is from genome assembly GCA_944349535.1 of uncultured Clostridia bacterium. Taxonomy (GTDB): domain Bacteria; phylum Bacillota; class Clostridia; order Christensenellales; family UBA1242; genus Caccovivens. Next base: position 23,923 of record CALVNA010000009.1, on the reverse strand, counting down.
CCCACCATCAAAGCTCCAATAAGCCCCGCACCATAAGTTACCGCCACAGCGTCGATTTGCTCTTTAGTGATGGCTGCCTGAGCCAAAGCTTGACTGAAAATGTTTGAAATTGCAAGAATATGATTTCTTGAAGCCACTTCAGGCACAACGCCGCCAAAGCGTCTGTGGATGTCAATTTGTGATGCAATTATGTTTGACAAAACTTCCCTTCCGTTTTTGACCACAGCCACACTTGTTTCATCACAAGAGGACTCAATTGAAAGGATAATCACATCTTTTTTTTCTTGCAGAGCCTTAAATTTTTGCTCCATTCTTTGAAAGTAATTCATCTGCAGACAATTATAACAAACTAAAACAAGAAAATCAACTTATTTGCTTTTGGAATTAAAAGCAGCCCTTGTTTTAAGGCTGCTATCGTTTTTGAGTCTAGATTATTTGCTGGTCTTTTTCAAATATTCATTGATAAATTCTTGAATATTGCCATCCATAACTGATTGAATGTTTGGCTCTTCATAGCCTGTTCGATGGTCTTTAACCAAGGTGTAAGGGCAAAAAACATAGCTTCTGATCTGACTGCCCCACTCAATTTTTTTGATTTCGCCACGCACAGCAGCCATTTCTTCCATTTCTTTAGTTTCTTGCATTTCAACAAGTTTTGAATAGAGCATTTGCATTGCAACTTCTCGGTTTTGAAGCTGCGACCGTTCGTTTTGACAGGCAACCACAATGCCGGTTGGTATATGTGTGATACGGATTGCACTTTCTGTTTTATTGACATGCTGACCGCCTGCCCCAGAAGAACGATAGGTGTCAATTTTAAGATCTTCAGGCCTTATTTCAATGTCAGGTTTTTCTTCAATTTTTGGCATAACTTCAACGCTTGCAAATGATGTATGCCGTCTTGCATTGGCATCAAATGGAGAAATTCTCACCAAACGGTGAACCCCTTTTTCACATTTCAAAAATCCATAAGCGTTTTCGCCGCAAACTTCAAAAGTGATTGACTTAAGCCCTGCACCGTCGCCGTCAAGACTGTCAAGAACTTTGATTTTCCAATCATTTTTTTCAGCATACATTTTATACATCCGCCAAAGCATGTCAGTCCAATCGCAAGCTTCAGTTCCGCCTGCCCCAGCATGAAGGGTTACAATGGCGTCATAACCATCATACTTACCAGACAAAAGCGTTTCGATCTTTGCACTTTCCACTTTTTTTTCACATAAGTGCAAAGTTTCTTCAATCTCTGCTTCAAGACTCGGATCAGAAAGCTCCTGAAACAGCTGAACAAGAGCTTCACAATCGCCATAAGTTGTTTGCAAATCCTTGACCAAACTGATTTTATGCTGTGCATCCTTTAGAGCTCTGCCAACAGCCAAAACTTTTTTTTGATCAAGATAAAAGTCTTGCTCAAGTTGCTCTTTTTCCAGTTCTTTTATCTTTTCATTTTGACCGGTGTAGTCAAAGACACTCCTTTATAAAATCAATATCTTTTTTCAGTCCTTCAAGTTTAGCAATCACGTTTTCAATAATCATAAACATCTCCTTTTGCTGAAAGATTATATCATAGCAGCAGCAAAAAATCAATAAAATATGCTCGTTTAACACTCTTTGTCTGGCTCGCATATATTAAAATAGTTGATTTTTGATATGCGTGCAAAAATTGTTTGATCGCATCATCGCATTAAAAATCACGGGGAAGAACTCTTCCTTGAAGTGCTATAAAAAGCGGAAAGAAAGAATAGGAGGTAAAAATGTCTTTTTATATCAACAACACAAATCCAAACAGACCTGGACCAATAGGCGGCAACGGCCTAAATGGAATTTGCGAAAAAGTACTTATTGAAACCACAAAAGTTTTTGATGCATGTGTAAGTCAGACAACAGAAAGTGGAATCATTTTGCCGGTAACAAATTTTAATCCAGCAGCACCTGCTTTGCCATTAACTTACATTTCTGCACAAAACACGACAGGCTCAACCGTTACTGTTTCAGACATAACAATTGACCGAATTGAACAAACACCAAACTATGCAAATGTCAGCATGACCATCACAATTCCGGTAACAGTAACCTACCGAGATGCAAACGGCGTGATTGGCACTGCAACATCAAGCATAACGCTTGTAAAAAGTGTAGTCTTGTTTGTTCCACAGCCCTCTCTTTCGCCTGTCAACATCACAGCAAACGCGCTCTTTACAAGTTCGATAGGTGCCTACACTGCCGACAACACTTTTACAGTAACTGGATGCATCGAAATTATTGTGAAAGTTGTTTCTGTTGTTGACCTTTTAGTGCCAAGCTATGGCTATCCAGTCATCCCACCATGCCAAGCGCCAGAACCTGCAAATTCTTGCCCAGGGTTCCAGAATATGCCACTTTATCCAACAGCAACAGCAACAAGAACTTTATAAAAAACAAAAGTGCTTTATCCAAGCACTTTTTTGTTGCCAAAATTCAAAAAGCTATTTTTGCAAAGTTGAAAAAGCCTGCTCAACAAGCTTTTCAATGTCAAAATCAGCGTGTCCTGAGCTGTTGAGATGAAACATATATTCAATATTGCCGCTTTTGCCACGAATGCGAGAAACGTCAATGCCGCTCACAACAAAACCCAATTTCTGCAAATAAAACACAAAATCTTGCAAAAGTTTTATGTGCAATTTTTTATCAAGCACAACTCCCTTAAATTTATGTGCAAGCTCTTTGCCACATTCAAATTGCGGCTTAAAAAGCATACAGACTTCAATTTTATTGCCAAAAAGTTCCACAATTTTTGGAAATATGTGTCGAAGTGAAATAAAAGACAGGTCTCCAACAATAAAATCGACCTGGGCAAAATCGCTTTTTTTAGTATTTCTAAAATCCACCCCAGAAAGATCGACTATTTGTGAGCTTTCTTTCAAATTTTTGTCAAGCTCATTTTTCCCAATATCAAGTGCGTAAACTTTTTTTGCACCATAAAGCAGACAAACTTGACTAAACCCACCCGTTGAAGCCCCAATATCCAAAACAACTCGGTCATGAAAGTTTAAGTTAAAACTTTCCTTCGCCCCAAGCAGTTTATAGGCACCCCGTGAAACGTATTGCTCTTGCTTGGCAATTTCAATTTGAGCATTTTCTTCCGTTTCCTGCGAAGGTCTCAGCACCTGCTTGCCACAAACAAAAACACAGCCGTCTTTTATCAATGCCTGCGCTTTAGTCCTTGTGCAACCAAGCTTTTGAGCCACAATTTTGTCAATTCTCATAGCCGTATTTTAACATTTTTCCCAAAATGAGTAAAGAAAAAAGAGCTTTCACTCTTTATTTTTTCAAAAAATCTACTATGCGTTTCTTTTTTTCGGTTGACGACGAATTTGACAAACTTTATTTCAGCTTTTTCATAAGGTCAATGATTACAGCTTTGTTTTCAGCAGATAAATTTGCAAAAAGTTCAAGGAAATTTTTGTCTTCTTTATTATATTTTTCTCCTAGATAGAAAAAGTCTTGAATGGTTATATCAACAACATCGCAAAAATCTAACAATGTTTTCACCTTCAATTCAATGCTTTGATTTTCAATGGCTTTCATAAACTGCGGATTAACCCCAACCGTCCGCTCACCTCTCTCAAAGACAAATTAGCAGGAGTTCTAAAAAAGCCTATTCTTTTTATAACGTCATCATATGTAACTTTTTCCATAAACCTTCTCCATAATTATTTTAAAATATAAAACTTAATTACAAGATTTATGATTACACCAAATTATTAAAAAATACTTAATTTTGAGTTAACAATTATCTCATCTTATTTATAATAATATATTGGTTGTCTCAGAGATCTTATGAAAAATATTGACTTAAACTTAATTAAAAAGACCTAGAACATTTTGTTTAGGTCTTTATTTTTATTCAACACTGACAAGATAGTAATAAACTGGTTGACCGCCATAGACTGCACTAACTTCAATTTCCGGATATTTTTTGCTGAGCAATTCAACCAAAGCATTCGCTTCTTCTTCTCGGATGTCTTCGCCATAGAAAAGTGTTATGTTCATTATTGAGTCATCCATCATTTTTTCAATCAATTTTGTTGTTGTTTCTCCAACCAGTTTGCCTTTTGCCAAAATAGCTTTGTCGTCAAGGCCGATGATTTCACCTACTGCAAGGTCAAATCCATCAACATGGGTGTCTCTGACAGCATAAGTTACCGCGCCAGAGCGAACATTTTTGATTGCTTCTTTCATATTTTCAGCATTTTCTTCAACACTTGCGTCTGGGTTGAAAGCAAGTGATGCTGTGATGCCTTCTGGCACTGAACGAGTTGGCACAACAATCAAATTTTTGGTTGTCAGATCGTTTGCTTGTTCAGCTGCCAAAACAATATTTTTGTTGTTTGGGAAAACGATAACATTTGTGGCAGGCACCTTATCACAAGCTGCAGCAATGTCTTCAGCGCTTGGATTCATAGTCTGTCCGCCAACGATATTCTGGTCAACCCCAAGATCTGTAAAAATGTTGGCAATTCCGTCGCCAGGAGCCACCGCTACCATTCCGATTTCCTTAGTGATTTCTTGCACTAAAGCCTTTTTCTTAAGTTCACGATTTTGTTCAAGCATGTTTTCGATCTTAAGATTGTAAAGCTCGCCAAGTTCAAGAGCGTATTCAAGAGCCTTGTTTGGCTCGTTTGAGTGAACATGCACTTTGACAAGACTAAGGTCTCCAATACAAATGACAGAGTCTCCAATTTGCATCAGTTTTTCACGAAGTTTGTCAATGTCGGCTTCGGTAGTTTTCTTTTTCATGTTGATGATCATATATTCGGTGCAATAACCAAACTGAATATCGCCAAGATTGTTGATGTCAGCAATCACATCATCCACAGTTTGAGGTTTCTTTTCGTCTTCAAAACTAAACTCAAAATTCTCTTCACCCATCAAAAGTTTATAAAAACCTGTGAAGATAACGATAATTCCCCTGCCGCCAGCGTCAACAACACCTGCTTTTTTAAGCACTGGCAACATTTCAGGTGTTTGTTTCAAAATTTCTTCACCTGTTTCAAGCACTTTTTTCAAAAACACTTCAAAGTCATCACATTTTTTTGCCACATTGACAGCATTTTCAGCCATAACGCGAATGACAGTCAAAATGGTGCCCTCTTTTGGCTTGGTAACAGCTTTATAGGCAATGTTTGCCCCTTCTTGCATAGCCTTTGCAAAAATTTTGGTAGTGATTTCGCTGCACTTGCCAGTTTCTGAACAAAAACCTTTGAAAATCTGAGATGTGATAACTCCACTGTTTCCTCTAGCGCCCTTTAAAGCTCCTTTCGCGAAAGCTTCGCTGAGAGAGTCCATATTATTGTTAATGCACTTTGAAACTTCGTTTACAGCAGACTTCATTGTAAGAAACATATTTGTGCCTGTGTCACCATCTGGCACAGGAAACACGTTGAGCGAGTCAACATATTTTTTGTTTTGTTCAAGCAGACCAGCACCTGCCACAATCATTTTGCGGAATGTTGCACCATTTATTGTCTTTATCATATATCATTTTCTCCTAAACACGAACACCGACAACATGAACATTGACGGCATCAACAAGCATCCCAGTGAAGTTTTCCACTGAGTATTTAACTGACTTTCTGAGAGATTCAGCAACGGCGCTGATTGAAACGCCATATTTTAAAATGCAATACACATCAATATAGATTCGATTGTCGATATGACTTATTTTAATTCCTTTGGAATAAGATTCCTTTTTCATCAATTCACGGACGCTGTCAACAAGAGATTTTGAGACGAGATCGACCACGCCATAGCAATCAAGAACGGCATAACCCGCAACAACCCGAATTGAGTTGTCGGAAATTGATATATTGCCATAGTAGTTGTTTGTATCGACTGTCAAGGAAAAGCCCCCTTAATGTGAATTAAAACAAAGATGATTTCTTTCCGAAACACCTTTACTTAGATATATTACTACACAAAAAGAAAAAATACAAATATTTTATGAGGTTTTTTCAATAAAATTTGTTAAAACTGCTTTTATTGCAAAAAATTTTGAAAAAAGAGTTGATTTTTTTGTTGAGAAATGATATAGTAAAGTGCAAAGAGAAATCATGGGAGGAAATTATGAGCAGAACATGTGATATTTGTGGTAGAGGAAAATCAACAGGAAAACAAGTTTCTTTCTCAAACAAAAAATATAACAGAACTTATGAACTCAACCTTCAAAAAACAGTTGTTGAGGTTGACGGAAAGCCTGTTAAAGTTAAGGCATGCACAAAATGCATTAAAACAGCAAAAAAAGCATAACGATAGTCGCTGCAATCAAATTCGGCTTGGCTTTATGCCAAGTTTTTTTGTTTATGTATCACGAAAAGAATAAGGCAAGAAGGCCTTATTTTTCTTCTTTCTTTTGGAATTTTCTTAAAAGGCTCGACATCCATTTTGGAACTTTGATGCAAATGATGCGAAACTTTTTTTCCTCTTTTTGCTTTTTCATATTATTGTTTATTCCCCCTTTTCAATTTTTGTGCAGCATTTTTTGCACTTGTTGCAATGCTTTTCTTTCTTTCTGCACCTTTTGATCACAAAGATTATGGCGTAAACTAGCGCTGTAATTGCTGCAAAGCCAAGACAAACCTTCCACCAACCAAACAGAGAGATAAGCACTGCAAAGTTGTAAAAAGCCATGGCGATAAAGTAGGCAACAACAAACTGACACACGCAACCAAAAACAGTCCATTTTTTGCTAATTTCCTTGCCAAGCACGCCGACTGAGCTTAGGCATGGGAAATATAACAAGCAAAAAACAAGATAGGAAAGCACGGATGACGCTGAAGAAAAATATACCGCACTTGATGGATCGCTCAGCGACATAGCAAGCTGCGTTTGACCACCTTCAACATTATTGAATAGTGCGATAGAAGACAAGATCACTTCTTTGGCAATAAGCCCAGCAATAAGTGCCGAAACTGGCCCCCAACTGCCAAATCCGAGAGGTGCAAAGATAGGCGCTAAGACAACCCCCAAACTCTCCAGCATACTTTGACCGCCATTTTGGGCAACATAGCTAAATGAAAACGAAAAATTTGCCATCAGCCAAACGATGATGTTCATAGAGATAATCAGACTGCCTACTCTGCTTAAAAAATCTTTACAACTTAAAAAAAACACTTTGAAGACTTGTTTTATCCCCACCCTTCTGTATGGCGGAAATTCCAAAATGAAGGATTGTTCTTTGCTTTTGAGGAGCGTCTTTTCAAAAAGCATACTCATCAAAACAGCAACGACAACACCGAGAATATAAAGCCCCATAATGACAAACACATTGCCAGCACCAAAAAAGGCTCCACCAAGACAAACATAGATTGGAAACTTTGCCGAACAACTCATATATGGAGTCAGCAAAGCTGTTTTGATTTTCGCTTTTTCATCTTCCATATTTCGAGAAGTCAAAATTGCACTTGTCGAGCAGCCAAAACCCATCAAGAGAGTGTAAACGCTTTTGCCAGAAAGCCCAACTTTTGACAAAATGTCTTCAAAAACAAAGGCAACCCTTGCAAGATAGCCGCTATCTTCAAGCACTGAAAGAAAGATAAACAAAAGCGCCACTTGTGGCAAAAATGTCAAAACTGAGCCCACGCCGCCAAAAATGGCTGTCTCGAAGAAGCTATAAATCCAGCTTGATTGCCCTACCGCAACATCAAGCCATGCCAAAATCGGAGAGGAAACAAATTTGTCAAGACAAAATGCTAAGCCATCAGATAAAAAAGCCCCTACCGAAAAGAATGTCAAATAAAAAACTGCCGCCAAAATCAACAGAAAGGCAGGAAACGCCAAAAACTTATTGAGCAAAATTTTATCAAGCTTGCTCTGACCATACACGCTAAAATTCTTTTGCCCACACTCACTCATCAGCTGGTCAATAAAGTCATATCTGACTTTTGCCACATTTTCAGCTTGATCAAAGTTTTTCTCTACTTTGAATTTCTCTTTAACATCTTGGTCGTCTTCCAAAAGTTTGATGGCATAAAAGATTCTGCTCTGCTGTTGCAAATATTGCGGCAAGACTTCGAAGGCTTGCTTTAATGGCAGAAATTTAAGATATGGCAAAAAACATTGCCTTTGCTTATAGCAAATTATTTCTTCTTTCAGTCGCTGAACACTTTCCTTGTTTGCCGCGTCAACAGATAGAATTTTTACGCCTAGCTTTTCTTCAAGTTTGACAAGATTTATTTGACTGATCTTTCTCTTTTCAATCTGGTTGACAACCACCAGCACTTTTAACCCAAGTTCCAAAAGCCCCAAAGTAAGATACAAATTTCGCTGCAGATTGTTATAGTCACAAATGTTTATAACAAGGTCATTTTGATGTGATAAAAGATAATCTGTTGCCACCTTTTCTTCAAAAGAAAGCCGAGAGAGCGAATAAATGCCTGGCAAGTCCACAACTTCAATTTCCTGCTCTTTAAAATGAATAGTTTTTGCTTTTTCTTCAACGGTAACACCATGCCAATTCCCAACATGCTCATTTGAACCTGTCAAAGTGTTGAAAAGTGTGGTTTTGCCTGTGTTTGGATTGCCAATCAAACTCACTCTTATCATTTTTCTTGCACCACAACAAAATTTGCAATGCTAGAGCGGATGGAAAGAAGATAGCCCCTAAGCTGCACCAAAATCACTTTGCCCAGCAAAGACTTTTGAATTTTTTGAATTGTTTGCCCGTTTGTAAAACCAAGGTCAAAAAGCCTTCTTCTTACAGAAGAGGGGCAATCTTTTTCTATTTGACAAATTTTGTAAGACTTGGCAAAATCACAAGAAATCAAACTTAACATAGAATAATCTATTTGAAAATACAAATTAAAATTACAAAAAATTGCAAATATTGCAAAATCGTTTTGCTGTTTTTTTGCGAGTGTGCTATATTTAGTGTAAGGAGATGTGCAATGAAATGTATATATTGTGGTCATAACGAAAGCAAAGTGCTTGACTCAAGAAATAGTGATGAAACAAATGCAATCCGCAGAAGAAGAGAATGCTTGAATTGCGGAAGACGATTTACAACCTACGAAACTGTTGAAACCACTCCTGTTTTGGTGGTGAAAAATGATGGCTCAAGACAGCCATTTGATGCAAACAAAGTCAAAAACGGGATCATCAAAGCTTGCGAAAAACGCCCAGTAAGCATGGGGCAAATTGACAGCGTGGTGCTTGAAATTGAAAAGAAAGCTCAAAGCATGCCAAACCAAGAAATTTCATCGGCTGAAATTGGAGAGATGGTGATGGAAGCTCTCAAAGCCCTTGACGAAGTTGCATTTGTCAGATTTGCTTCAGTTTATCGAAAATTTGCTGACATCACTTCTTTTAAAAAATTGCTTGAAAATATGTAAAAAAATAGGCAAAAACTGCCTATTTTTTTTGCAAAGTTTGATAGGGATTTTCTGGCACGCCTTGACCTTGAACTTCCACCAAAATTGCATCTTCACCAATTTTCACAATGCAGCCAAAGGGTATAAAAAGTTGGTTTGCAGACTTAAAAACATTCCACCCAGTTTTTTCTCCTGGCACCAAAATTCCAAGAATCCTGGCAGTTGCAAGATCAAAAATTATGTCAACGATATGACCAAGCTTGCGCCCATCAAGCACATTGACCACTTCTTTACATCTCAACTCTAAAAATGAACTTTCCATCAGTTATGGTATATGTCGAAAAATGACAAAAAATAACTAAATCAGAAAATCTTTTATTGATCTTAAAGCATTTTTCTCAAGACGAGACACTTGTGCTTGACTGATTCCAATCTCTTGACTGACTTCCGTTTGCGTTTTGCCGACAAAATAGCGCATAAGCAAAATTTCTTTCTCTCTTGGCGATAATGTTTTTATTGCAGCTTTCAAAGCAAGGTTTTCGTTGATGTTTTCATCAGTGTTTTTGTTGTCAGCGATCTGATCAAGAAGTGCAATAGCATCGCTCCCTTCACTATAAATTGGGTCGCTGAGCGAGACTGTGTCACTTATGGCGTCAAGAGCAAAGGTTACAGTTTTGACAGACACTTCAATCTTTTTTGCAATTTCTTCAACTGAAGGCTCACAAAAACTGCTTTTTGACAGTTCTTCCTTGGCTTGCATTGCCCTGTAAGCAATATCACGCATAGACCGACTGACTCTTATGGAATTGCTATCTCTTAAATACCTTCGAATTTCCCCCACAATCATAGGCACGGCATAAGTCGAAAATTTGACATTGAGCGTTTCATCAAAATTGTCAATAGCTTTCAAAAGTCCCACGCAACCAACCTGAAACATATCATCAGCCCTATCGCCTTTTGCGCTAAATCTATGCACAACACTCAACACCAGCCTTAAGTTTGCAACAACAAATTGCTCGCGAGCGTTTTCATCACCGCGCTTAACTTTTTTGATCAGTTGCAATATGTCATTGTTATTTAGTTTTGGAAGCTTTGTTGTGTCAACACCGCAAATAGAAACTTTAGAAGACATTTTCTCTCCTTTTGAGAAATATCTTTTACCATTGCTAAAGTTTTATTCACATTCGACAAAAATTAATCTTTAAATACAAAAAATGAAGATTAAAACAAACTTTTTTCAAGCTCAAACTTCATATCTTTCAAAATTCGTTTTTCAAGTCGAGAGATATAACTTTGGCTTATGCCTAGCTTGTCAGCCACCTCTCTTTGCGTCAATTCTTGCTGCCCTAAAAGTCCATAACGCAAAATCATAATTTCTTGTTCTCTTTTGCCAAGCTTTGCAATAAGTTGATGAATGATTGCTCTGTCAGCTGGCTCATCCACTGCTTGTGCAACCACATCTTCATCGCTGGGCAATATGTCTGACAACACAAGTTGATTTCCGTCAAAATCTTCACTTAAAGGCTTGTCAAGACTGATATCGTTTTTGACTTTTGCAGTTTTTCTCAGTTGCATCAAAATTTCATTTTCAATGCAGCGAGAGGCATAGGTTGCAAGCCGAATGTTTTTGTCTGGCTTAAAGGTTTTGACTGCTTTGATCAGACCAATTGCACCTATTGAAATAAGGTCTTCATATTCAATTTTGCTTGACTCAAATTTTTTGGCAATAAATGCAACCAATCGCAAATTGTGTTCAATCAACTTGCCAAGAGCCTCTTGCGAACCTTGTTCTTTTTCATTTATCAAAAGATTTTCTTCATCGGTTGAAAGCGGCGGCAAAAATTCTTCATTGCCACAAACATAGCAGATGATATGTTTTGCTAAAATATAATCATTTCTATGAAATAATTTATATAAAAATAATTTAAGTTTAAATATCAATTTTTTCATAATCACCCTCCAAAAACCATTTGACTGTTGAGAAGAACATTTGCTTTAAAACTTTTTTCAAAGCCAGAAAATGAAAGAGCAAGCGTTGGATTTTTAAAAACTTTGTCTCCATTGAGCTGAATTTCATCGGCAACAAAAGCCAAAATTTTGCTGCCACTGCCAACTGAATTGATTTTGACATAATGCGCACAATTCAGCTTTTGCACATTTTGCTTTGCCAGCAGGCTGACAAGTGAAATGTCTTGATAAAGCCTTTTAAAAACTTCAAAATTTATCAAAATTATAGGCGATTTCGTAATATTGTCTAGCAGCACATTGCCGCTGTCTAAATAGCCACTTTCTTCAACTGCCTTGCCGTTTGCTTTGATCACAACTTTGTAAGTAAAAGCTTTCAGCCTTGTCAATCGATTATGGTAAAATATCAAAACTTTGGAAAGAACAAAAACGACCAGTCCAATAAGACAAACTATAAACAGCGGATAATCCCCAAAAGTTTGTTCTGCTGCAAAGCATGCTCCACCAAAAATAAAAGTGAAAGCAACAAAAACACCCAGTCTAAAGAAAAATTTTGCAAAATTTTTTACTGGGAAAGAAAGGCTGATAACAAGAGTTGCCACAAAAAATTGTAACAAAATTTTTGCCGCCACTCCTAAAGCAAAAAGCGGAACAAAAAGAGTGAGAACGGCAGCCAAAAGAGAAGTCAAAAACCAAAACTTTGCTTTCTCTTTGATGAAAAATGCTGTCAAATTTAAAATAAAGGCATTTTGAAAGAAAGAAACAATCAAAGTTTGTTCTATAAAGATTTCCATGGCTGCTCCTTGAAAAAATGATAGTATAAAAAAACAATAATTCAAATCATAAAAAAGTCGAATCATTGCTTTTTATTTTCTTTTTTGTCTCAGATGAAAAAAGGCAGACCTTTTGTCTGCTTTTTTATTTTTTGTTTCTTCTAAGTTTTTCAATCCAAGGTGGAACATTTGAAGAAATGTCAAGCCTTGAAGAAGTTTTGTCTTCACTCGTTCTTTCAATATTCACATTTGGTTTTGCCATTTGTTCTTCTTTTTCTCTGGCAGCATATCCAGAAAAGATGCTTCTTGCTGAAGGCATATCGTTTTTCTGCCCCATATTGCCAATAGACTTTGCACTTTCCATAGCACTTTCTTTTTTGATTTCTTCTGGAGTTTTAAAGCCGGTTGCAATAATAGTGATTTCAACTTCATCATGCATATTTGGATCAATGCTTGTTCCAAGAATGATATTGCAAGATGAGTCAACAACTTCACGAACAAGCGATGCTGCCTCATTGACATCGTCTTGAGTGAGGTCTTCGCCGCCTTTGATGTTGATCAAAAGCCCAGTTGCGCCTTCAATTGTTGTTTCAAGAAGAGGAGATGCCACAGCCTGTTTGACAGCATCAAGAGCTTTGTTATCGCCAGAACCATAACCAATGCCCATATGAGCAAGCCCTTTGCCTTTCATGATGGTTGTAACGTCGGCAAAGTCAAGATTGATAAGCCCTGGGAAAACGATAAGGTCACTTATGCCTTGAACGCCTTGTCTTAAAACATCATCAGCAAATCTGAAACTTTCTGAAAGTGGAGTCTTTTTAGGAACAATTTGCAAAAGTTTTTCGTTTGGAATAACGACAAGAGAGTCAACATATTTTCTAAGACTTTCAAGCCCTTCTTCAGCATTCTTTGCTCTGATTGGACCTTCAAATGCAAAAGGTTTTGTCACAACAGCAACAGTCAAAATTCCCATTTCCTTTGCAATTTGAGCAATCACTGGAGCTGCTCCTGTTCCTGTTCCGCCGCCCATACCAGCAGTGATGAACACCATGTTTGTGCCTTTAAGCATATCAGTGATTGAAGCTTTGCTTTCTTCTGCAGCTTTTTGACCAATTTCAGGCTTTGCACCAGCGCCGAGCCCACCTGTCAATCTTTCGCCAATTTGAAGTCTTGTTTCAGCTTTGCTGATAAGAAGAGACTGTTTGTCTGTGTTGACAGCAACAAACTCAGCAGAAGAAACCCCCGCATCGATCATTCTGTTGACCGCGTTGTTTCCGCCGCCACCAACACCAACAACCTTGATTTTTGCAACAGCAGTTCTCATCATATCGTTATCCATAGTTCACCTCTTTCAATTTCTTTATCATATTGTAATACTTTTTTTTGTTTTTTGCAAACATTTATTTATAATTTTTTTGATAAAATGCATAAATTTTCATTTTTTTTGTAATTTATGCATTTTTATCACTAATTCAAAGCAAAATTCACAAGTGAATAGATTGATGCAAGCTCTGGTTTGTCTTTTGCAGGCAATGGTGGAACGCCATATTTGACATTTCTGCCCAAACATTTTGCCAAATAATCTCTGCCACCCTTAATTTTACTCACACCTGCACCAGTCAGATAGACCGGCAGATAGTTGATGTATGTGCTTGAAAAAAGTTGAATACATTTTGCAACAGCTTGTGCGATTTCATCGATTCGGTAAGAAACGATTTCGTTTGCTGTGTTTAGTGGAATTTTAATGGTTTTGCCAAGGTCGGTTGTAAGCTCATAAAAGTCGTTATTTTTACCTTTTAATGAAAGAACAATTTGTTTTTTAAGCCTTTCAGCTTCACTCATTGAAAGATCGAACGCTTCTGAAAGGTCATTTGTTATAAAGCCGCCGCCACGCGAAAAACTTGCAAGGTTGCTCAACCCCTGACCTTTCACAAAACAAGCGCTTGTTGTCAAATCACCACAGTCGATGAGCAGACAAGATTCTTCTCTCTCAACAGATCCAATAACATAAAGGGCTTGAGCAAGCGGCTCTGAAACATATTCAACACTTTCAAAATCGTTTGCTGAAACGATTTTATTAAACATTTCAATAAAAGATCGGTCTGCATAAATGATTGAAAGCTGGGCTGAAATCGAAATCGCATTATCACCAACTGGATCCAAAGAGGTTCTGCCTTCATCAAGAAGATATGAAAGCGGGTTGACAGACAAAATTTCAACATTTTTGTCTTTTGCTCTTTCGCTTGCCATATAGAAAAGCTGGTCTATATCTTGTTGTTTGATTTTTCTTCGGTTGCCAAGATTGAGTGACACCGTGGTGGCGCTGACAGAAGAAAATTCTGCTGGCACACCAATATAAACTTTTTTAATACCTTCTTCACGGCAGTCAAATTCTGCAATAATTTGCGAAAACAGAGCGCTTAGTTTTTCAGGAGCAAGAAAATTTCCTTCGTAAAAACCATCATATTCAATTTCTTTATAAGCCTTAACCACAAAAGTGCCATTGAGCCCCCTGCCAGCCAAAATTGCTCGCAAAGTGGAAGAACCAAGCTCAAAAACCAAAACTTTTTCTTTTCTCATAAACCACCAACAAATCTAAAAGTGCACAAATGTACATTTATAGTAATATTTTAATATATAACCAAAGCAAAGTCAAACTAAAGAAGGTGCAAAACAACAATTTTTGCACCAAAACGTTTTAATTCTGCAAAAGGACAACTATTTTATTCATTTTTGGCATTTTTAATCTTAGTTAGTCTGCCCTTTTTTTATGGAACAATGTTGAAATAGCATTCACTTTCGTTGTGCTCTGTGTAATTATAATAGTTATTCACAGTAATGGTGCAGCCATCAAGTAACTCTTGAGTCCACACACCGCCCGAAGCAATTTCTTGCCCTATCAGCGAATAAAGGTTTGAGAAAACTTGCAAAAACATATCAAGCTTGTATCTTAACCCATAGGTTGCATTTTTGATTTGAACAGTTTGCCCACCAAAAAGATTGAGAATGGCTGTCGTTTGTTCTGCTTTAATGTTTTCATCATATTCTTGCAAAAATTCGATGGATTTGATAAGCGATTGCTGCTGCCCCAGCGTGCGATTGCACTCAAATAGAGAAGAGTAAATATCGATAAAATTTTCAACAGCAAGATATTGACCTGGTTGATAAGCTTTTTCTTCAATTTCCACGCCTAGAACAAGCATAGCATTGTCTTGAGTCGAGCTGTAATCTTCTTCAATCTTCAATACTCGAAGATTTTGGTCGCAAATCAAAGTTTGCTCTCCATTTTCAAAAGCGTAAACTTCTTGCCTTTGAGCAACATGGAGCACGAAAGTGGAAGGAAAAACGGTTTCAATATTGACCACATCAATGTATGGTGAAAGATTTTCAATTCTTTCTTCATAACCCTTTTTGCCATGAAAAAAAACACTGCTGCCAAAAGAGAACTGTGCCCCATCAATAAGCTCTTGGTCAGATAAAGAGATACTTGAGTGGGTTGTGCGCCAATCAACTTTGACTGTTTTGAGCGAAAAGACGGTAAAGGCAAGCGTTACCAAAATGCCCACCAGCACCACAGCGGTTGAAAGAGAAATCAAAATTTTTTTTGTTTTTTTGCTCATCAGAGATATTTTAATGCATTTTTGCATTAAAAACAAGAAATTTTTCAAATTTCACAATCTTTTTATGTCTGCCCCAAGCTTAGTCAATTTTTCAGCAAGGTTATAGTAGCCCCTGTCAATATATTCAATTTTGTTGACTGTGGTGTAGCCTTCACTTGCAAGCCCGGCAAGAACAAGAGCCGCCCCTCCACGCAAATCGGTTGCAAAAACATCAGCGCCGTAGAGCTTTTTTCTGCCACGAACAATGCAGACTGACGACTTGAATTTGACATCGCCGCCAAGCTTTAAAAGCTCGCCAACGTAATTGAATCTTGACTCGAAAACATTTTCAAAAATCAAACTGCAGCCATTGCAAACGCAGGCTAGTGCAACAATTTGTGGTTGCAAATCGGTTGGAAAACCTGGATAAACAGCAGTCTCAACATCGCCAAAACTTTCCAAGGTTTTTGGGCTAGAAAGATGCAGTCCGTTTTGGTCTGAAAAAATTTTGCAACCACAGCTTTTAAGCTTTTCAATCAAAACCTCATTGTGCTTTTCGATTGCATTTTTGATGCAAATTTGCCCATGCGTCATGGCTGCTCCAATAAGAAAAGTGCCACATTCAATTCGGTCAGGAATTGCCAAATATTCGCAGCCAGAAAGCGACTGTACTCCATCGATTGTGATCACATCACTGCCCGCCCCCTTTATGCAAGCTCCACATTTATTCAAAAAGCAAGCAAGGTCAACAATTTCAGGCTCTTTGGCAGCATTGAAAATTTGAGTTTTCCCTGGCAAAAGAGTTGCAAACATCATGATGTTTTCAGTTGCACCAACACTGGCAAATTTCAGCACGACAGATTGATTGCCATTGTCCCCTTTTTCACCATAAATATAGCCATTTTTTTCAATTATTTTGCAGCCCAACTGCTTCAGTGAAGAAAGATGAATGTCAATTGGTCTCAACCCAATGTCGCACCCACCAGGATATGCCACTTTTGCCTTGCCAAGTCTTGCAAGCAAAGGCCCCAAAGTGAACACCGAAGATCTCACTGGACTGGCAAGTTCATGGCAAATCACACTTTTGTCAATGCAAGAGCAATCAAGCAACAAATCGTCTGCCAGCCAACAAACTTTCGCGCCCAAATTTTCAAGTATATCACACATTGCAATCACATCGCTATATTTTGGCACACTGAGCAACTTGACTTTGCCATCAACCAAAATGCACCCAGCAAGAATGGGCAGAAGCGAGTTTTTTGCGCAATCAAGCACCACTTCCCCCTGCAACGCCTTGCCGCCATTAATAAAAAATTTCCCCATATAAAAATATATGAGCACCCTTTCTTTTCTGCCAACGAAAAAACCTGGTTTAAAAGCAGGAAAACTGTCAAAAAAAAGGAAGAAAAATCTTCCTTTTTAAGCAGTTGTTGCGGTGAGGCCTGTATAGAACTTGTAGTTTGTGCTTGTGTCGCCCACACGTTTGATCACGCGGTATGTGATCTCCAAATAGTCGCATCCGTCATCGCCCATAAACTTTTCAGCATTGAGCTGCCCTGTCAAATATGTCTGACCTTGAGCGATCTGTTCTTCAGTTGGCTCAATGATCTCGTAGTAATCTTTGACTGCGCTCAGTCCGCTGATAATGATTGGATCATTTGAAACAATCGGATTGCCGCGATAGTCATTTCTGCCAACATCGGTCTTGAGTATCCCACCGCCTATGTCTGTTTTGAACGCCCCGACAATAAGATCCTGGTTATTTGGCAAGATTGAGTCATAAAAACCAAACACAACAGTTTGCGAAAACTCTATGCCTGCCTCTGCCGATGCCCTGTCAAGATTGTCATCGCCAAGCGGATTGACAAGTTTGCCATCTGGCACATTGACAGTTTGTGTCGCCACAGAAATCCTCTGCCTTGTCTGATGATTGAAATAGTTGAGCCCAATTTCAATAGTCAGATATCTGCTTGAGTCAAAAGCATCGCCACTTTGAGTTTGATAGCCGTCAAGATCAGCATCATACTGCAAAACAACTGACACCATCGAGATTTTAACCTCTTCCTTAAACATCAAAACAGCACTTTGATATTCAAGCGGTCTTACAGCCATTGCAGCCTGCGGCGAAGAAAAATCTTCAAAGTATGGGAAAGGATCATCGCCACCACCAGCTGAGAATGAATTGCCCATATATTCCATCACTTCAGATGCCAAATATCGATCGTCAACATCAATCTGCCCGTCATCGTCAGAGCCTATGGTAACTCGATCACAAACCATGTTAACCATGTTGTAAACCGTTTCAGCATAGTTTCGACCAACCTCAGAGGTTGTCGTCGTAGCTGTTGGCACATGTGGCACATGATCTTCTTCTTCTTTTTTTTCTGGCAAATCTGCTCCTGTATAGCCAAGCCCATCCAAAATCTCATTTGCCTGATCAGCTGAAGTTGCAACAAAGGTGGTGGTGGTTCCTTCTGCGTCTGTGTAAGAAATCTGCGTTGCGCCGATATATTCAGTCACGCTGTCGTTTTGCATGGCTGCTGAGCCAATCACATTTTCAAGAATCCAATTTGCAATCTTTTCTTTGTTTCGCTCTGCAACACCAACATATGCCCCAAGCTGATCAAAAACTTCTTTGATCTGCTCAAGTGCCTGGTCGGCAGAAAGTTCAATCTGCTGGCCATTGCTTGTTTCAATCACCCTGACTGTGTAATATTGTTTTGCGCCTTCTTCCGTTGTTGTCATCACTGGCTCAACAATCACCTGCCCAGGTGTCAAATCAAGGCTATAGCAATATATGACATACTCAAGTGCCTTGACAAAATCTGAATAGCCTGCGTAGTCGTCTTGACGATCTGGACCAATATATGTTTCACGGTAGGTGGAAGAGATTGCTGTATAATAATTGGAAAATAAATCTCGATAGTCTTCACCAAAGGCTGTAGTAATTCTATCGTCTGCGTATGAAATAATTGAAGCTTGGACATTTTCAAATAAATATGGTCTTTGGTTTGCATCATTTTGATCAATATAGAAACTCCAAAGCCAATCATTTTCAAGGCTTGCTGAAAGTGCTATTGGTGATGTGTCGTTTTCGCTCCAGTCGCTGCCATTAAAACTTATTGACTTTGCGATGTCGTATTTTTCGTCCACTTGATATCTGATGCTGTCATAAAGATATGGTAAAGTTGCATCGTTGAAAGTGTAATAACCTTCCAACTCTTGCCCAACTTCTGTTAAATCTTTATTTGCCACCCCATATATCGTTTCTAATACATACAAAATATTCCAAGCATATTGACCGTAATAGTCATTTTCTTGTTCCTGCGTGCCGCCAGAGTTGCCGTTGAAATCATAGCTCTCAGGTCGATAAAGCACCTTTGTGCCATAAAGCTGCGAAGATTGCTGAGACTGGGCAAGTTGGTCATAATATTCATCTTCAGAAATTTCACCTGACTGAAACCTATTCCATAGATCAGAAAAATAATCAAACCCATCACCGATGCCAAAACAACCTGTGCCAAGCACGCACATGCAAAGCACAATCACCATACTAAAAATTTTGGCAAAGATTTTTTTCATAACTTTATTGTAACCTTTTTTTCAACAAAAATCAAGTTTTTTAAGTCAAAAAAAAGATTGAGCCGTTTGCTCAATCTTTTCAATTTACATTTTCTGTTTTTTGTGCAGGTATTGAATACTCAGTTATATCACTTGGGTATTCAAGCATAATATCACTTTCTGACATAATTTCTTCTCGTCCATTATCAAAAACTGAAAATTGCCCACGAGAAATTGCATCTTTTATTAGATCTATTGTTGAAGTTTGTATTGATGTGCTTGCGTCATCAAAAACAAACCTTAAGTTATATAACTGATTGTTATTTAAATCAACAGCTCTGATAGTTACACCATAGACTGTTCCGAATTCCGCCGTTGTTCCACTTGCACCTTGCACCATAACAAAACTGAGTTTTGCGCCAGCGTCAATCTTGCCTGCTGCAGCAGCCAGTGGCATGCAAATGTTGAAAAAGTCTAAGTTTTCTTGATCTGTAATTTCTGCTGTTGAAGTATAAATAAAATTTTGTGAATACGAGAACTGCTTCGTTGCTGATTTAACTTGAGTCAGATCGATTGAATATTCAACGCCGTTGATAAAAATTGAAATTGAATTTTCGGCATTTACAGAACCTTCAAGCACAGGCATTGCAACAATGCCATCCAACGAAATCGGTGTTGCAAACGAAAAATTCGAGCCGCGTAATATTCGAGATTGCTCTGTTGGATAACCTTTTCTCACGCCAAGAAGGTTGATAGATGAGATTTGGTTGTCTTGGACATCAAAGCCCCATTTGATCAAATCTATTGTTCCATTTGAAAGATCTGCAACTGTCATGTCATTGCCAAAAATTCTTTTAATTTGAGTATCAGTCAAAAGATTTTCTTGTAAAGTTTTGACGATAGCATCTTTCACTGTTCCATCGCCTAAAGCAAACACTTCTTGCCAGCTGTTGAAAGTGATTGGCTCAAGTTCTGGCTCGTCTGGCGGATTAACTTCCCCGCCCGAATCTTTTTCAGCCACTTCAAGTTCAACTGAGTTTGAATCAAAATTGTCAAGCTCAAACAAAGTGGTGTAAGTTGCTTCTTCAAGCACTGATGCGCGGTTTGCTCTGATCACAGCCCTTTCTGTCTGAAGCTGCTCTTCGGCTGCAGTGCGATTAAGTGAGTCATTTTCAATCAAATTGCCTTCAAATACAATGTTTCCGCTTTCAATCGTTGTTTGATCTGCAAGGCTAAGGTAAGAATATGTGGCAGTGGTTTGGTTGCTAACCCTGTCATATTCAAGCGAAAGGGTTGGCAGGTGTGCAGTGCCAGCCTGGTCAATCACAAAGCCAAGCAGAGTTTTAAAGTCTTCTTTGCCAACTTCGTCAAGGTCTGTTTGCAAGTTAAGCTCCTGGCTTTGCATGGCTGAAATTGCATTTGCAATCTTTGTTTCTGCCACTCTTGTGTCAATCACGGCAAGTCCCTCTGGCAAAGTCGAAACAAATTTGCCTGTTGTGTCAACTGTCTGCTCTTGGTTGTTTTGATAAAATGAAATGGTGTTGCCTTCTTCGGTGAAAGTGCCATACTCATAAATTTTTGCATCAAAATCATTTGCTTTCAGTTCAACTTGGGTTGTTGCCTTTTTGAGCATTCCGTCTTCTTGATAAAATGCAACAATTTTTCCGCTTCCATTTGTGTTTTCGCTCATAAGGCTCACCAAATTGTTGCCAAACTTTTGGGCTGCAGCGGTTTTGATTTGCTCAGAAACTGAAAAGTTTTCACCAAGCATTGTCTGAATTTGATCAAGCGAACCAACTTCGGTGATTTGCACATTGACTTTTTCAACTTCACAAGCTGCAAAGGTCATACCAACGCTTGCAACAGCAAAGCCTGCTGCAGCACCACGCCAGCCGCCATGCTTGAGCGAATTTTTCAAATCTTGTGCTGCACTGGCAATCCAAGCTTTGATGATTTGCCAGTTTGTCAATTTTTCAACTTCTATGTTTTCGTCAACTTTCTTCTTCAGCAAATTTTTCATACTTACCCCTTCTTTTCTATATCTCTATTCACATTTTATCACACAAATCGTTCTTTTTCAATATTTTTTTTGAAAAATCACTCATTTTTTTGACTTTCAAACTCTTTAATCTCAAGTTTTTTTCTTGCCACTGCTGATCGTTTCATGCCAACATGCATGATTTCAAAAAAATTTTTGACCGTCTGTCTTTTTTCAAGCTCTGTTCCGCAAAATGCCTGTTCAATAAGCCTTGTGTCCATCATCACAATTTTTGGAAAATAAAACACCTTTTTCTGCTTAAAAATGTGTTTTCTGCAAAATGCTATTGCTTGATAAAGATTTTCTTGCAGCTTGTTATAGTTATATTTGCTCACAAAATAAAAAACATCTTCTCTTAAAGCTTCAAAGTCATCAAACTTTTCAACAAGTTTGCCGCATACTATTTTTTGCTGCACCATCGCCTGCCTTAAGCCTTTTCCTCCCTGCAAAAGCAAGATAAAGCCATTTTCAACTGTTGGCACTTTGTTGTTTTGTTGACACAGTTTTGCAAGAGCCTTCAACCTTTTTGTTGTGAAGGCGTATTTTTCTTTCAAAATTCTTTTCTTTTCAAAAAGATTGTCAAGTCTTTCAATCTCGTCTTTGATAAGCCTGCCGGTCATAATTTCTCCTTGAGACCATTTTATCATACCGCAAAGGACTTGTCAATCACAATTCTTTTTTCATCTTAACTTTTTTCCATTTTGGCAGCCTTATCACCCTATAGTCTTGCCCCTGACTTTGCCTGAGCACATTCAAACATATGCCAATGCCTGCCATAAAAACGGTAACCGATGTGCCGCCACTTGAAATAAATGGCAGTGGTAAACCTGTTGGTGGAATTGAACCGGTAACCACAGCAATGTTCAACAATGTTTGCACGCCAATTATGAAGGCCACACCACTGACAAGCATTGCACCAAAACGATCTTTTGCGTTTAGAGCAATTTTGATCAGGTTGAAGATAAGAAGATAAAAAACAAACATCAAAGCGCAAACACCCACAAAGCCAATTTCTTCGCCAATGATTGACAAAATAAAGTCAGACTCAGCAAAGGGCAAGAAAAGATATTTTTGTCTTGAATAGAAAAGCCCCACACCAAACAAGCCACCACTGCCAAGGCTATAGAGTGATTGAATAAGCTGAAAGCCCTCACCTTGTGGCGACGCCCAAGGATCAATAAAAGCCATAAGTCTGCGCAAACGATAAGGTTCAAGCACCACAAGAAGTGGCACCACAGCCGCTGCCGGCAGCGAAAACATAAGCGTGTGTTTTTTGCTCATTCCGCCAATGATAAGCATAAAAAGCGTTACAAAAGCAAGGCACATTGTCACGCTCATGCTGGGTTCAAGCATGGTCAAAAGACAAATGATTCCGCCCACTCCAAGCACTGGCAAAAGACCTTTGAAAGTTTTGACCTTGTCGTGATTGTCTGACATATAGCCCGCAATAAAGATCACAAGCGCAAACTTGGCAATCTCAGATGGCTGAATTGAAAACCCAAGAATTGAAATCCATCGCTTTGCACCATAGCTTTCCATGCCGAGACCTGGCACAAACACCAAAACCAAAAGCACAATAGCCCCAACAACAATCCATAGTTTATATTTTTTGTAGATGTGATAATCAACATAACTGAGCACCACCATTATAACAATGCCCAGCACCACCCCCATAATTTGTTTAAACAGAAAGAAATATTTGTTGCCATAATGATATTCTGCGCTGTAAAAGCTGGCACTATAAACCATAAGGCACCCAAAACTTGCAAGACCCAAAACAAGCAAAACGATCAACAAAATTTTTCTATTGCATTTCGATTTTATCATAAACCCCCAGCATAATTTCTTTGAAGACTTCTCCTCTGACTGCATAAGAGCAAAATTCGTCAAAACTTGCACAAGCCGGAGCCAGCAAGATTTTTTGCCCTGGCTGCGCATTCTCTTTGGCAAAGTAAGCAGCCCCTTTCATGCTCGAAAAAAGTTTTGGGTGATAGCCATAACTTGAAGCACAATCAAAAACCTGCTGCCCACACTGACCAAAGCAGAGCACCTGCTCAAGATCATAACCAGCTGAAAAAATTTCATCAAACTTGAAATCTTTGTTTTGTCCACCAATAAGCAAGACAATTCTTTTCTCGCCAAGAGATTCGACTGCTGCTTTGCAAGCAGAAATATTTGTGGCTTTTGAGTCATCAAACACATCAGCACCACCAACTTGACCAAGATATTCCATGCGATGAGGCGGAGCTTTAAATTGCATTATTGCTTTTTTGATTGCCGCTGGCTTGATTTTAAATTTGCAGCAAATTGCAACAGCGCCAAGCACATTTTCAAGATTTTTTTCGCCAAAAAGAGGGATGTCATTGCAGGAAATTATCTTTGTTTTGTTAAAATAAATCGCTCCATTTTTGATAAAAACACCTTTATTAAGCATTTTTTTTGAAAAATACAGCACTTTTTTGCTTAAAATCACGTTTCTTGCATTTTCATCGTCATAATTTAAAACAATTTTCTGCCTTTTTGGTTTTGCAAGTATCTTCTTCTTGACACGCACATACTCTTCATAGCTGCCATGCCTATCTATGTGATCAGGCGCCAAATTTAAAATACAAGCAAGGTCTGCACAAAAGTATTTTGAAAGTT
>CALVNA010000008.1 GCA_944349535.1 uncultured Clostridia bacterium | reverse complement strand
AAAAAATATGATTTTATATATTCTGTTGCTGTTTTGCACATGCTTGTGGAAGACGAAGACAGAAACAAATTTTTAAGTTTTTTTTACGATCATCTAAATGACAATGGTAAGGGTTTTATTATCATTATGGGTGATGGTAAAGAAACCAGAAAAACTGATCCCGCAAAAGCATTTGAGCTGGCAGACCGACCATTTGGAGACCAGACTGTTCAAGTTGCAACAACCTCTTGCCGTATGGTTACTTGGGAACAATTTTTGTCAGAACTTGCAAAAGCAAACTTAAAAGTGATAAACAAATATTTAGATTATACTATCTCGGGATTTAATGTATCTATGGTTGCAGAAGTGGAGAAAGCGTTTTAAGTTTGTGGTGATTTATCAAAATAATTCAAGTTGTTTTCAATAAAAATTGTGTTTTCGCCTTGAAATACAGGCGAAATTTTATTTTTATATTCCTAATGTTTTTGATTTTCTTGCCATGGAGAAAAATTTGTGATATAATTTTTGTTTGTAAGGAGAAAATATGAGAATTGCAGATATAAAAGAAGGACAGGTTGAAGTTCAAGGCTGGATTGAAAATTTAAGAGATAAAAAAAATATGCAATTTGTTGTTATTCGAGATCTGTCTGGAAAAATTCAAATCACTGTCGTAAAAAGTGAATCGCCAGAAGTTGCAGAAGTTTTTTCGCACGCAACACTTGAAAGCACCGTCAAGGTTGTTGGAAAGGCTGTGAAAAACGAATATGTAAAACTTGGCGGAATCGAAATTCTTCCTGAAAGTGTGGAAATAACTTCTAGGGCGGAGGCTCTTCCAATCGGACCTGAAAGTTTTATTGACCAGCGCCTTGACTATCGCTGGCTTGACTTAAGGCAGCCAAAAAATCAGCTTATTTTTCAGGTGCAAACGGTTATGGCGGCAGCGCTGAGAGAGTTTTTGCTTGAAAGGCAGTTTATTGAAATCCACACTCCAAAACTTATTCCAACAGCCAGCGAAAGTGGTTCAGAAGTGTTTGAAGTGAAATATTTTGACCGCAAAGCATATTTGGCGCAAAGTCCACAGTTTTATAAGCAAATGGCAATGGCAGCTGGTTTTGAACGTATTTTTGAGTGCGGCCCAGTTTTTAGAGCGGAAAAATCTCACACAAAAAAGCACGCCACCGAATTTACCGGCTTTGACCTTGAGTTTTCTTTCATCAATTCATTTGAAGATGTGATGAAATTGGAAGAAGAAATGCTTACATATATGCTAAAGCGTATTAAAGAAAGCTATGGTGAAAAGATAAAAGAAGACTATGGTATAGATATAGTTGTTCCATCATTGCCATTTCCAAGAATGAAACTTGCCGATGTTTATAGCGAGCTTGAAAAGCGTTATAACTTCACAGTAGCCAAGGAAGAACAAAATGATTTGACAACAGAAGCCGAAAGATTGTGTGAAAAATTGGCGAAGGATATGTTTGGGCATGAGTTTTTGTTTATAACTGACTATAGCGCTGAAAAACGAGCTTTCTATCATATGCGTAAAAACGGTATTCCTCAAGGTTATGACTTGATTTGGAAGGGTGTTGAAATCACTACAGGTGCACAAAGAGAACATCGTTATGAAATTTTGAAAGCTCAAGCCAAAGAAAAAGGGCTTGACAAAGATGTCGAGTTCTATCTTGAATTTTTCAAATATGGAGTTCCGCCGCATGGCGGCTTTGGACTTGGACTTGACAGAATGATTATGGTGCTTTTAGGCGTTCCAACAATCAAAGAAGCCGAATTTCTTTTCAGAGGACCAGACAGGCTTAATCCGTAGCCGTACAGCTTGCAAAAAAACGCTTGCAAGCTTTCATGCAGAGGTGGTCGAGCGGTTTAAGGCGCACGCTTGGAAAGCGTGTGAGGAAATTCTCCTCCGCAGGTTCAAATCCTGTCCTCTGCGCCAAAATCAATATTTAGTGTCAATTATGTGCATACAACCTACGAAATATGCTATTATGCAAAAAAAAGATGCGATAACCGCATCTTTTTTATTCTGCTTCTTCTTCGTAATGAGAACCTTCGTGTTGAGTTGCAGGAAATCTTTGTCCTTTTTCAAGGTATGTGCTTCCGCCACATTTTCCTGACTTGTCATAGCAAGCATATTTGGCTGATTTTGGAGCCTGTTCTCCAGGTCTGTATTGTCTCATATTTTTACCTCCCACATTTATTCTGTACATTTAATTTCTTTTTATGCAAAGCCGTTATTGCACAGGTAAACCATTCTTTTAAACGGCAATCTTGCGATATTTATTAAATTATTAAAAATTATGTAAATTGGGTATTGACTTTGCAAGTTTGATGACATATAATTTAAGCATTAACATAAGGAGGAAATATGAAAAAAGAAGAAAATGGACTTAGGTCTGAAGTAGAAAAAATTCAAAAAGAGATTGCTGAAAACATAAAAAATAATAATTTCAAGCAAGAATTCAAAGCAAAGGAAATGCTTGATGCAGATGAAAAAACTGATTGGCAACAAGTTGAATGGCTATTTAAAAAAGCTGCAAAACTTGCTGAAATCCGAAAATTTAATCTTTTCAATGAAATTGTTGATTTGATGGCTCAATTTTATGATGCTGAACGTGAAAAATTTGTTGCAATGCCATTAACTCAACAACAAAAATGTGCTTTGACTAAATTTATAAAGCAATATATCAAAATTTCTCAAACTGAAGGTAATGTTTTTGTTGACAGTCATGGTGTGATCAACTGCCGTCATGCAGATGTTTCTGTAAGAGAGATGTAAAACATGAAGGAATTTGTTGTAACACCAAATAACAGAGGATATTTGGTTGGTTATGTGTTGCCTGACACCATCAAACCTGTGTCTCTTTTTGGCAAAGATATTTATCAAGCAACCTTTGACTATACAAACAGTTCAGAGACAACACATTATCAGATTCCTATTGTTTTTGCAGGCAAAGAAAAACTTTGGATCGAAAGATATACCAATCTTGGTAAGTATTTAATTTTAAGAGGTAAACTGGCATCATATAATGAAAATTATCATTTGTATGTTGTGTTTTGTGTGGATAAAACTATATGTAAGAAAGATAGAATATATCAACCAAATATCATCTCTTTGCAGGCATACACAACTGCAAAGAAAGGTTTTTATGTGGACAAAACATTCAAGAACAAAACAGTTTTAAACTGGGTTTGTCAAACAGCTGATTATGACGAGCAGGGGCAATTTGTGGGAATGAGCCATATTCCAGTAGTCTTTTTTGGCAATATTGCGAAAGAGATCAATTCTTTGGATGAAAACTTTAAATATAAAATTTCTATGAAGGGCCTTTTTGTTGGTAGAAAGTTCAGCAAGAAAAGCAATAATGGCAGAATCGAAAAAACATCCTATGAATTTTGGGCTTTAGAAGTTTCAAACATAGAAAAACATAAACAAATTTCAAATGATTCATTAGATTTCGCCGAAGAAGATGAAAATAATAAGTAGAGGTAAGTATGATTGAAAACGATAGCGTTACAAAGATAAATTTAAGCCAAGAAATAGAAGAAAAAGATCTTAAAATCATTTTGTTTAAAGAAATTTGTGATCAACTTATAAAAACGGGAAATAAGATTTCGGCAAAGTATAAAAACTTGATATTTTCAGAAAAAGAACGGTTTTATTTTAAAAGCAGACAAAATTATATTGCCAATGTTATACAAATTTTTATAAAGGTTGTTAAGCCTGTGGTATTGACACATAAATTCCCAGAGATTGTGCTTTTCAATACTCAAACCATGAAGCCTTTTGAAGAACTTGATATTTCGCCTAGACTATGGATGGAGTTTATAGGCAATTTGTTAGATTTAAGGATGCAAACCTTAAAACAATGGGCATATGAAACAATCTTTAATTTAAGAAGTATATGCAACGAGAAAGAATATTTTGCCGTCAAAGATGTTGTTAGTCAAGAATTCCTTGATGATTTAAGTTCGCAAATGTTTGAAGCGGTTGAGGTTGCTGTTGACGTAGTAAACTTGAAATTGCCGTCAATTGTAAAGCAATATGAATATCCACAAGATGAAGAATTGTTGAGCAGTCTGGCTATGACAGACTTTAAAGATCTGCAAAAGTATGAGCAAATGATGCAGAAAGAAAGAAAAAAAGATTGTATTAAGAAGAATGAAGAGTCTGAAACTGTTGAGTATATCAAAGGTGTGGAAATTGCACAGGTTGCACCAAAATGCAAAAAGGAAAATAGGGAGAGCTGTCAGCAATATCAAATGATAAAAAACATGTTGCAATTTGGTTTTGAACGACTCGCAAACATTTTAAGAATGCAGCCATCAAACATAAATCCAGAAAAATTCCAACAAGTTGACCGCTTTGTCAAAAAATATGTTTTAATTGAAAGGAATGGAGTTGATGAGGCAAACAATAAAATTTTTGCTGTCAAACTTAACAAGATTGACAAAAACAACTGTTTGCAAGTTTTGTTACAACTGCAAGAGAACATTCGTATTGCATTAAATCTTCATAAAGGCGAAATAAACTTTTGTGAATTGTTTAAATAAAAAGAAGTAAATTTACTTCTTTTTTGTTTGGTTCAATTTGGGAAATAGTGTATAATTAACCAAGGAGATGATATGAAGGATTGTATTTTTTGCAAAATAATTGCAGGTGAAATGCCTTGTTACAAAATCTATGAAGATGATTTTGTTTTGGCGTTTTTGGATATTTCAAATGATGGAAATGGACACACTTTGGTTGTTCCAAAGAAACATTGCACAAATATTTTGGATTGCGAAGAAGATGTTTTGTCAAAAGTGTTTTCGGCAGTCAAAAAAATATCATTGCATTATGTGAAGAACTGTGGTGCGACTGGTGTGAATGTGTTGAATGCAAACGGAAAAGATGCTGAGCAATCTGTATTTCATTTGCATATTCATATTGTTCCTAGGTTTGAAAACGACGGATTGAAAGTCTTTCCTTCGTTAAAACAAAATTCCAATTCTCTTCAAGAAATTCAAGCGAAGCTGAAAATAAATTAGTGGGGTGCAAGTTGAAAAAAATCACACTTTATACCGATGGGGCTTGCTCTGGCAATCCAGGAAAAGGTGGCTGGGCTGCAATTCTTAACTACAAAAATCATGAAAAAGTTTTGTCAGGCGGAGAAAATCAAACCACAAACAATCGTATGGAACTTATGGCTGTGATTGCTGGTCTGCAAGCAC
This sequence comes from uncultured Clostridia bacterium, assembly GCA_944349535.1. Taxonomy (GTDB): domain Bacteria; phylum Bacillota; class Clostridia; order Christensenellales; family UBA1242; genus Caccovivens. The sequence goes on along the minus strand of CALVNA010000008.1, from coordinate 25,343 downwards.
TGAAAGAACGCTGCCGAGTTGATATTTACAGCGATTCAGCATATGTTGTTAATGCTTTTTTGCAAGGGTGGACGGCAAATTGGCTTGAAAATAATTGGAAAACAGCTTCAAACAAGCAGGTCCAAAACGTTGACTTGTGGCAGCAACTAATTACACTTGCAGCTAAACATGAAATTTCATGGAATAAAGTCAAAGGTCATGCAGACAATGAACTCAACAATCGTTGCGATAAAATTGCTCGAGATGAAATTGAAAAGTTAAACAAAAAAGACGCGTAAAGATATACGCGTTTTTTATCAAATAAAATAGATCTTAAATCATAGTGTTGGCTTTAGTCAACATTTATGAGTTTGACATAAATCATTTCATAAATTGCTGGTGCATTTGTTTTCCATTTATGTATGGCTTCATTTGCCGATTGTCTTGAAGGAGCTTTTATTCTCAGTTCAAACATTGGAGCAGTGATTAGGGGTTCATAAATTTTGAGCACAACATTATATGAGCCGTCTTCATTTTTTGTGTAAGTTGCAGTGTATTCTTGAGCAGACTTGACATTGAGCCTGTTTGCTTGCAAATAAGAAGAAATTTCCTCTCTCAGTGCAAGAGGGATGCGTCTGTAAAGGTGTGAAAGGCATTCTCTGCCTTCATAAGTCAGTGCGAATAGTTTTTTGTCTTCATCATCGCTGCTGAGCTTATATAAAAGCTTGCTGTCAACCATGTCATGAATGATAGCCTTGCAATCCATATAATTTTTGATCCAAGTGTTTTTGACAGAACAAATATCTAAAATAGAATCTTCCGTCAAAGGAATTTCCATTTTGTCGATGACAAAAAGCATTGTCAGTTTATCAAGCACTATTTGTTCTTTATCTGATAAAAATTTTTCCACTTAATTATAATAGCATGTTTTTTGTATTAAATCAATTTTTTTACCACAACTTGCTGATATTAGTTTGAAAAAATTTTGCTTTGTGTTAAAATATGAACAAGATATTGATTAGGGGTGATTATGTCAAAAGAAGAAATTGAAAGATTTTTGGAAGCCTGTGATGAACTGATAAATTGCAAATTTTTGGTTGCAGAGTATAAGATTGCAAAACTGCTTAAAGCGATTGCTTCTTCAAGTGATATCTGTGATTTGATAAGTGATTGTTTAAGCTCTTACAATCGCGATAGAGAATTTGCGAGAACTTATGTGCAAGACTCTCATGGTCAGTTTGTTTGTTTGATGCCAACAGAAGAATACAAAATTGTGGCTCTTGTTTTTTGCACACTTGCTGATATTGACAACAAAAAAATTGATTTTACAGATTTTATAAAAAGGTTTTTTGGCGGAGTTGAAAACCCATATCAAAACTTTGTCGAAACCATGATTGTGCCTTTCAAAGCGTTGGTTGCTGAAGCTTTTGGTTATAAAGTTGGTGAAGAGGCTGAGGAGAGCGTCAAAGCAGATGAGGATTTTGAGCAAGAAGACTATCAACAAGAAGATGAAGATTTTGAAGAAAATGCTGTTGATGTGTTTGAGCAATCAACAAAAGTTGCTGTGCAAATTTTGTCTGAGCTTGAGCAGTGCCGTCAATCTATTCAAGCGGAAGATGCTTACAACATGGCTAGTTCAATCATCAAAACCGCAAGCCTTCGTGATGAAGTGGTGCTTAAAGCTTTGACAGCAGCACTAAAATATGTCAGTAAATATGTTAAGCCAATAAAATTTTTGGTAAGAGAGTTGTCTGACCTGGTTTTTGATTAAGTATTAAAATCTGTCAATTAAATTCGCAAAATCTTGTGGTAGTGAAGCTGTGAAATTCAGCTTCTTTTTTAAGTATGGATGAAAGAAAGACATTTGGCTGCAATGAAGAGCAGTGCGGTTGATTTTTTCTGATTTTTTGCCATAAATCTGATCACCGATTAGTGGATGTCCAATGCTTGAAAGATGCACTCTTATTTGATGAGTTCTGCCAAAGTGTAGTCTGATTGAAAGAAGAGTTGAATCGTCCAAAAATTTTAAAGGCGTGATAAAGGTTTCTGCTTTTTGACCTTTTTCACTTATCACTCTTTTTCGAGCATTAACTCCATTTTCCTGCAAAGTTAAAATAGGTTTTGAAATAGTGTAAGCTTTGTCAATTTTGCCTTCGCAAATTGCTAAATAGGTCTTTTCAATATCTTTAATTTCTTTTTGCGCTATTGCATTTTTGGCAACAAGAATAAGTCCGCTGGTGTCTTTATCAAGCCTGTTTAGAATTCGTAAGGTGAAGCCAGGCTGTTTGTTTTGCATATAGCCACAAATGGCTCCTGCAAGATTGTTTGAATAGTGCGACCTGTTTGGCATAGTTGAAATATTGGCCGGCTTATTCAATAGTAAGTAGTATGCGTCTTCATATACTATATCTAGTGGTAGTATGCATTGCATAATAGCTGTTTTTGGGTTCGGGTTGTTGCAAATTGACAAAACAGAACCTTTTGGTAAAAACGACTTTGTTGTTGCAATTTGATCGTTGATGAGAATAAAACCTTTGACTTTCCTTAGATTTGTTATAAAATTTTCTGAAAAACCGCTGTCTTTTAAAAAATAGTAAACAGTCTGATAATCTTTCTCTATTTTATATGCCGAAAAAGCATTGCTTTTCTGTTGCAAAATATCGTTTTCATCTGATTTGTGTTTTACTTTTTCAAAATTAGACTTGCTCATAATTTGATTGTATAAAAAATATCGTTTTAAGGCAAGTTTTTTGGTAATTTAGTTGACAAAATTTTTATTTCAAGATAATATAACTATGTAATCATAGACTTTTAAGCATGAAACTTATGATTTTGATGCTTTAGTCAGACAATAAAAACGATGATGAAAGAGTAGTAACTTGCAGTTTATCTTTTCAGAGAGCTTGTTCCTAGGCTGAAAAACAGGCAAGATGAAGGCTGGTGAATTCACTTTCTAGTTGCAGCATGAAGGCCTTTGCTGTGTAGTGCTTGCCGCAGAGTCTGCGTGAATGACTTTAAAATTAAGTGCAAGAAATTGCAGAAATTAGGTGGTACCACGAAGAAGTTGCTCTTTCGTCCTAATGTGATGAAAGGGTTTTTTTAAATAAGGTGCACCAACAAAGCTTTCTTTGCAAGGGTGGTCAAAAAGGAGAAATTATGGAAGAAGAACTTTTAAAAATCAAACAAGATATTGTTGAGTCGATTGAAAAAATTGAAAATAAAAAAGACCTTAATGAGCTTAAGGTTGCTTTTCTTGGCAAAGCAGGAAAGTTGACTGCTGTTTTAAAAGGGATGAGAGATGTTCCAAGCGAAGATAGGCCAAGAATTGGAGTTATGGTCAATGAAGTTCGTGCTTTGGTTGAAGAAAAAATTGCTAAAAAAGAAGAAGAACTTAATCAGCAGGAGCTTGCAGAAAAACTTAGCAGTGAAAAAGTTGACATAACAATGCCATCGGTTGGCACAAAAAAGGGCGCTCTGCATCCTGTTACAAGCATGACTGACAGGCTGGTTGATATTTGCGTCAATCTTGGTTTTTCGGTTGTCGAGGGGCCTGAAATTGAAAGCGATTATTACAACTTTGAAGCTGTCAACACACCAAAAAGTCATCCTGCAAGAGATATGCAAGACTCCTTTTATTTTTCTGACAACATCTTGCTGAGAACTCAAACTACTGCTGTTCAAGCAAGGGCAATGGAGGCAATTAAACCACCATTTAAAATTGTTGTTCCTGGAAAGACATATCGAAATGACAGTGATGCAACGCATTCTCCTATGTTCAATCAACTTGAAGGGCTTGTTATTGATGAAAATGTTTCAATGGCTGACCTGAAAATCATGCTGTCGGTTATGATGAAAAGGTTGTTTGGTCAAGACACTTTGATAAGGTTCAGACCTTCTTACTTTCCTTTTACAGAGCCAAGCATTGAAGTTGATGTGAGCTGTCCGCAGTGTCATGGGCAGGGCTGCAAACTTTGCAAAAACAGCGGCTATTTAGAGCTTTTAGGAGCGGGCGTTGTAAATCCAAAAGTGCTTGATTTTAATGGCATTGACAGCAAAAAATATAAAGGCTTTGCATTTGGTTTCGGCATCGACAGAGCTTCAATGCTTTTTACTGGAAACACAGATATGCGATCGCTTTTCAAAAATGATATTCGCTTTTTAAAGCAGTCTAGATAATCTGATATTAAATTCATTAAAAGGTGGAAAATATGAAAGTAACTTACAATTGGCTAAAAGAACATGTGAACATCGCTCTGTCGCCTGAAGAGCTTGCGGAAAAAAAAAAAAAAAGTGGCTTTGAAGTTGAAGATCTTGTTTATCAAAATCAACATTTGCATCATGTGGTTGTTGGCAAAATTTTGAAGATTGAAAAACATCCACAGGCAGACAGACTTGTTGTTTGTCAGGTTGATATCGGCAATCAAACAACTCAAATTATCACAGCGGCAACCAATGTTTTTGAAGGGGCTGTTGTGCCTGTAAGTTTGCCTGGTGCAGACCTTGTCAATGGCGTCAAAATTCAACCAACAAAAATGCGTGGTGTTGAATCAAATGGAATGTTTTGCTCAGGTGAAGAACTTGGCATCGACGAAAACTACTTTGAAGGTGCTGGCGTCAACGGAATTTTGATTTTGCCAAACGACATGAAGATTGGTCAGCCTATTGAGAAGGCTTTGATGCTCGACGATGTTGTTCTTGATGTTTATATAACCCCAAACCGTCCAGATTGTTTGAGTGTTGTGGGGCTTGCAAGAGAAATTGCAGCTATGCTTGGCGAAAGTGTGAAAAAGGTGAATTTAAATTATCCTGTTGACATCTATTCAAAAGAAACCGTGCATGACTTTGTTGAAGTAAACAATTTGACTGAAAACTGTTCTCGTTACTGTATGGGTGCTGTAAAAGATGTCAAAATTGAACGCTCTCCATTGTGGATGCGAGCAAGACTGAATGCTGTTGGAATAAAACCGATTGACACAATCGTTGATATCACAAACTATGTGCTTGTTGAAATGGGGCAGCCACTTCATGCTTTTGATCAATCACTGATTGATGGCAAGCAAATCAATGTAAGACAGGCAAATGCTGGCGAAAAGATTGAAGCTTTGAATGGGCAAGCTTATAATCTTGATGAAAAAGATATTGTGATTGCAGACAAAGATAAGCCTATGGTTCTTGCAGGCATTATTGGAGGCACAAATTCCTGCATCAATGAAAACACAAAGACTGTTGTGATCGAATCTGCCGTTTTTGATTTGAAATCAATAAGAACGTCAAGTCGCAAGTATGGCATCAGAACTGATTCTTCTGCAAGAAATGAAAAAGGAATCAACCTTGCAAGTGCGGAAGATGGACTTCTGCGTGCACTCAGTCTTATTTCAAAGCTTGGCTGCGGAAAAATTGTAAGGGGTGTTATAGATAAGGCTAGAGCAGTCAATCAGTGGCGAGACCTGACAGGTTCAGTCAGCAAAATCAATGATATTTTAGGTGTTGAAATTCCAGCAAAAGAAATTTCAAGGCTGCTTGCAAGCTTAAACATCGAAAACAGGCTTGTTGGAGATAAAATTGAATGCAAGATTCCGCCTTATAGAGAAGATATTGAAAATGATAATGACCTTGCTGAAGAGGTTATAAGGCTTTACGGCTATGACGTTTATGACAAAACAGACAATGTGCTTTTCAAAAATTCTCCTATCACAGAAAGCATTCCAAACAAGAGATACAACTTTGAAAGAACTTGCAGAAATCTGCTTGTCAATGAAGGTTTTTATGAAATTATGACTTTCACTTTCGGCGGAAAAGATTTTGTAAAAAAGTTGATGCTGACTGACCAAAGAGCAAATCCTATCAAAATTTCAAATCCGCTTGGTGAAAATTTTGCATATATGCGCACCACAATGGCAACTTCGATTTTGCAAACTGCAGCATATAATCTTTCTGTTGGCAACAAACAAATGAGGCTTTTTGAATGCGGCAAAGTTTATCTTTCAGAGCAAGAAAAGCTTTCAACTCTGCCAGATGAGCCAAATATGCTTGCAATGTTTGTTTGTGAAGAAGGCTTTGACTTTTTCAATTTTAAAAATGTGATTGAAAAGCTTTTGGCGGGTGTTGGAGATGTTTCTGTTGAGCGCTCTTCAGAGCCTTATCTTCATCCTGGAATCAGTGCAGATGTTTTTGTAAATGGTCAAAAAGTTGGGCATTTTGGAAAGCTTCATCCAGTGGTGATCAAAAATTATGAACTGCCAGCAAATTCATATTATGGTGAGCTTTGCACTTCTGTTTTATCGCAGATGCCTGAAAAGAAAATTGTGTTAAAGCAGGTTTCAAAATTCCCAAATGTTGAACGAGATCTTGCCGTTGTTGTTGATGAAGATGTGCAGGTAGGGCAAATGCTTGAAGCGATCAAATCAGCTTGCGGAAAACTTTATTTTGATGTTTCGCTGTTTGATGTTTATCGCAATCAGTCTCTTGGAGAAAACAAAAAGAGTTTGGCTTTCAACATTATTTTGTCAGATGAAAACAAGACTTTGACAGATGAAGAAATAAGCAGAGTTATGGCAAAAATTTTGAAAGCTTTGCAATATAGGTTTGGGGCGGCTTTGAGATGATTTTTCTTGACAATGCTTCAACAACAAAAATGTTTGAAAGTGCGGCTGGGCAATATAAAAAATATGCCTGCCAGCTTTTTTATAACCCAAGCGCTTTTTATCGCCCTGCAAGAGAAGTGAAAAATGCTCTTGACGAGGCAAGGAAATGTTTGCTTGAGAGGCTTGGTGCAAAGCAAGGTCAAATTGTTTTTACAAGCGGTGCAACTGAAAGCAATAATCTTGCAATTATGGGCTCTCGCCGAAATGGGAAATGGGAATATGTGTTTTCAATGGGTGAACATCCAAGCGTTTTCAATGTTGCAAAAGAACTTGAAAGGCAGGGGTGCGTTGTCCATTATCTTCCACTTCAAAACAATGGCGAAGTGGACTATGACGCACTTGAAAAAGTTGTCAATGAAAAAACAAGACTTGTATGTGTTATGCATGTGAGCAATGAAACTGGAGCACTGAATGATATTAAAAAGGTAAGCAAAATTGTCAAATCAAAGTCAAAGGCTCTTTTACACGTTGATGGAGTGCAGGCTTTCAACAAGATTGTTTTTTCAATTGATGAACTTGGGGCTGATTCTTATACAATTTCAGCTCACAAATTTCATGGGCCAAAAGGTGTTGGAGCTCTTTATGTGCGTAATCCAAATTTGCTTAAGAGCATTGTTTTTGGTGGTGGACAAGAAAACGACCTGCGTTCAGGTACGGAGAATGTGCCAGGAATAATGGCAATGAAAGATGCTTGTGAAAAGATCAATGTTTCTGAAAATTTTGAAAAAGTGCAAAAACTTAAAAACATTTTATGCAACATTTTGCAGAAAGATGAAAATGTGAAAATTGTTGAAAGTCTTTCGCCGTACATTTTGTCAATGTCATATCGCGGCGTGAATGGTGAAACGCTGGCTCGAGCGCTTCAAGACGAAGATGTGCTTGTAAGCACAGGAAGTGCGTGCTCAACAAAAAAAGCAGGCAACAGAATTTTGGAAAGTATGGGGATAAGAAAGGAAGATGTTGTGTCAAGCATCAGAATTTCTTTTAATGCTTATATCACTGAAGCGGAAGTCGAAGAAGCTGGAAGAAAAATTTTAAGCTGTGCACAAAAAATTCATTTGCTTAAAATCTGAAGGAGAAAATATGAAGGCGATATTGTTAAGATTTGGAGAACTTTATTTAAAAGGCAACAACAGATATATTTTTGAATCTATGCTCATATCAAACATAAAAGAAAAACTTGCAGGGCTTGAATATAAATTTGAAAAAACTTTTGGTCGTTATGTTATCAGCCAATACGACAATGAAAAAGAAAGCGAGATTGTCGAAAAATTAAAAAAAGTCTTCGGACTTTACAGCATTTCACTTGCAGAGCAGGTCGATGCAGATGAAGACGCGATAAAAGCTTATGTTGCAACAATCAAAATCAAAACAGACAATTTTAAGGTTGTTGTGAAAAGGGCAGACAAAACTTTTCCAATTTCTTCAATGGATTTTGCAAAAGAATTGGGAGGGATTGTTTTGGAAAATAATCCAAATGTTTCAGTTGAGCTTTACCATCCTGAGACCACGGTCAATGTTGATATAAGACTGAACAAAAAAGCATACGTTTTTGATGATATTATCAAGTGTCAGGGCGGATTGCCGCTTGGCAGTGCTGGCAAAGGTTTGCTTTTGCTCTCTGGCGGAATTGACAGCCCAGTTGCCGGCTATATGATTGCAAAACGCGGTTTAAAAATCGAAGCTTTGCATTTTCACAGTTATCCTTATACATCAGAAGAGGCTAAAGATAAGGTTTTGACACTTGCCAAACAACTTTGTGAATATGTGGATGAAATCAAATTGCATATAGTTTCTTTTACAAAAGTTCAAGAAGCCATTCATGTGCATTGCAGAAGTGAATTTATGATCACTATTATGCGGCGAATTATGATGCGAATCGCTCAGAAGATTTGTTTAAGAGACCAGCTCGGCGCGATCGTTACTGGGGAAAGTTTGGGACAGGTGGCAAGCCAGACAATGCAAAGCGTGACCGTCACCGGGGCGGTTGTTGACAGTTTGCCAATTTTCAGACCATGTCTTGCGATGGATAAAGAAGAGATTATGGAAATTGCAAAAGATATCAACACTTATCAAACCTCAATTTTGCCTTATGAAGATTGTTGCACTGTGTTTTTGCCAAAAAATCCAGTTATCAAACCGGTGCTTGAAAAATGCGAAAAAGAAGAAAGCTTTTTAGATATAGATCAGCTTGTGAGTGATGCTTTAAAAACGGAAGAGGTTGTAGTCTTAAAAAGAGATTGAAAAAAGCGAGCAAATTTGCTCGCTTTTTTGTTGCTTAATAAAGTTATGGTAGGTTGTTCTGTTTTATTGCAAAATGCATAAAGCTTTATAATTATAAATTTGATTTTTATAAATTTTCAAAATTGCAAATTTATATAAAAAATCGATGAATATTTATACAAAAATCGCTTGCATAATTATAAAAAATGATGTATAATAATCAAAAATGCATGAATAATCATAAATTTATATTTATGCATAATAGATATAAGCCTTTAAAATAAAGGCGAATAGCGATTTAGGAGAAAATTATGGCACGAAGCGCACGACAATCAAAAATTTTGGAAATCATTTCCACAAAAGAGATTGAAACTCAAGATGAGCTTGCAAGAGAACTTCGAAATGCAAACTTTGAAATCACTCAAGCAACAATTTCAAGAGATATCAAAGAGCTTGGACTTACCAAAATTTTATCTTCATCTGGCAAGTATAAATATTGTTTTGTCGGCTCTGAAGATCAAGTGATTTCAAACAAATACATAACCATCTTCAAAGAAGCTGTGATTTCTGTCAAGTCTGCAATGAACTTGGCTGTTTTAAAAACGATGAAAGGGATGGCTGGCGGTGTGTGCGGCTTTGTGGACAAGCTCAATTTGAATGAGCTTATGGGGGCTTGTTATGGGGATGACACCGTTATGCTGATTTTTCCAACAACAATTTTGGCTGGCGAAGCAGTTGTAACTCTTAATGCAATGCTAAGCTAGAGTTTTATGTCGAAAATGTTTGATTTTTTTGTTTGTAAATGATAACATTGTAAAGAGGATAAAATGCTGCAAACATTAAAGATTGAAAATTTTGCTCTTATTGAAAATGCTTCGATTGACTTTGAAAAAGGCTTGAACATTCTGCTTGGCGAAACTGGTGCAGGCAAAAGCCTTATTTTTAAAAGTCTTCTTTTTGTTTTGGGTGCCAAGATGGATAGATCTATTATTCGCTCTGGCAAGGATACTGTGAGAGTCCAGGCGTTATTTTCTGATCTCAGTCAAGAAGTTGAGTCTTTGTTAAGCGAGTGCGGCTTTGAGTGCGAAAACGAACTTTTGATTGTCAGAACGCTTGGCCAAGATGGAAAAGGTCAAATAAGAGTCAATGGAATGATTGCAACATCTGCAATGCTGAAACAGCTTGCCTCTGTTCTTGTTGATTTTTACACTCAACATGAAAGCGTTGATATGCTAAATACAAAAAATCATTTGGCTATGCTAGATAAATTTGCTGGAGAAGGCGTAAGAAAACTTAAAGACGATTTGTCAATTCTGCTGCAGCAGATGAATGAGATAAACAAAAAAATCAAAACTCTTGGCGGAGATGAACATGAACGAGAAAGGCTTATTTCTCTTTTAAAATTTCAAAATGATGAAATAGAACAGGCAAATTTAGAAATTGGTGAAGATGAAAAGATCAAGGACCGTTTGAAAGTTTTAAACAACAGTGAAAAAATTTTTAATGCCATATCAAATTGTGAAATGCTCCTTTCTGACAATGCCGACAGTGTGGCAAATCAACTGCAAGAAATTTCTTCACAGCTGGCATCGCTAAGCAGCATTGATCAGATTTCTTCTTTTAAAGAAAGGCTTGACAGCGTCAGATATGAGCTTGACGATATTCTTGACGGTCTTGTAGACATGAAAGATCAGACTTACTTTGACCAACATGAATTTGATTTTCTTGATCAAAGAAGTGATTTAATAAAAAGTTTATGCAGAAAATATGGTGGTTCAATTGAAAAAGTGCTTGAGTTTGGTCATAAAGCAAAACGGCAACTTGAACTTTTGGAAGATGGCGAATTTGAACTTGAGAAGCTCGAATTGCAAAAAAAATCAGTGCTTGATCAAATGAGAGTTGTTGCAAATAAACTAAGCGATCTTAGAAAACAAACAGCATTGATAATCGAAGACAAGGTTGAAAAGGAGCTTAAACAGCTGGGGATGAAATCTTCAAAATTCCAAGTGGAATTTAAGCTATTTGAGCAAATTTCATCAAATGGACAAGATGATGTCAAATTCAATTTCTCTGCAAATGCAGGGCAAGAAGTTAAATCTCTTGCAAAAACTGCGTCAGGGGGAGAATTGAGTCGATTTATGCTTGCGATAAAAAATATATTTGCACAAAATGGAGCAACTTCAACTTTGCTTTTTGATGAGATTGATGCTGGTATTAGCGGAGAAACAGGAAAGATAGTTGGACAAAAATTGAAAAATATAACCAAATTTTCGCAAGTATTGTGCATAACTCATCTGCCTCAGGTTGCTGCTTTTGGAGATAATTTTATCAATGTTTCAAAAACTGAAAAGAACGGGCAAACTTTCTCACAAGCAAAAATATTACAAGGAGATGAGATTGTTCAAGCTGTTGCAAAGATTACAGGTGGAAACAATTTGAGCGATATTGCAATTTCTCATGCAAGAGAAATGATGAAAGAAGCTCAAAGTTGCTTGCCGCTATAGCATCATCAAGAGATGACTAAAGCCAAACTTTAGGGTTTGGCTTTTTCTTTTCGATTGCAAAGCAGATCGAAAAGGCTATAGCGGCAAAAAAGATTAAAGAATAGATAAAACAAAACGCAAATTTGTTTAGTTTGATTGACTTAAATTTTTATATATTGTAAAATTCAGTTATGATAGTATTAGGTATTGACCCAGGTTATGCAATCATTGGTTATGGCGTTTTAGATACAAGCAAACAGAATATGCTTCTTGATTATGGTGCCATAACAACACCAAAAGAAGATAGTATGCCAATAAGGCTTGAAAATATTGACAAAAGTTTAAAATATCTGTTTGATAAGTTTAAGCCAGACGTTGTTGCCATTGAAGAGCTATTTTATTTCAAAAACCAAAAAACTGTCATTCAAGTTGCTCAAGCTCGTGGCGTGATATTGCTTGCCTGTCAAAAATATTGTGGAAACATATATGAATACACACCGCTGCAAATAAAGCAAGCATTGACAGGTCAGGGCAGAGCAGAAAAAGCACAGGTGCAATTTATGGTTAAAGCAATCTTGGGACTGAACAGCATTCCAAAGCCTGACGATGCGGCTGACGCCCTTGCTGTTGCAATTTGCCACAGTCAGTCAAGCCCAATGCTAAATCGAAACAAAGTCTAGGAGAAATTATGATTTCATTTTTAGTTGGAGTGATTGAAGAAAAAAGCGAAAACACACTTATACTTGATGTCAACGGCGTTGGTTATGAACTTTCAGTTTCAGCAAACACTTTGTCAGCTTTGCCAATGGCTGGAGAAAGCGTAAAAATTTACACTTATATGGCGGTAAGAGAAGATGGAGTTTTCTTATTTGGCTTTTCAAGTAAAGAAGAACGAGATGTCTTTTTCAAGCTTATCTCGGTTGGTGGTGTTGGTCCTAAAATGGCGATAACCATTTTGTCTGGGCTGAGTTTGTCTGACCTGACAATTGCGATAATCAAAGAAGACAGCAAACTTTTATCAAAGATCAAAGGGCTTGGGAAGAAAACCGCAGAAAGAATTTGCTTAGAGCTTAAAGACAAATTGAGCCAAACAAGCACAAATGATTCAACGTTTAGCGTCGATTATGATGAAGATGCGGTGCAAATGGCGACAGACACTCTTATCAGCCTTGGCATCAACAAAAATGAAGCCTATATGCTTGCAAGGGCGAACGCGCAGAATGATGCAACTGCTGAAGAAATTATATCAAAAGCTTTAAGGGGGTATAAAGGTTGAACGAAGAAGAAAGATTTGTGCAAAGCACAAAAAACTTGACTGATGCTGAAATTGAAAATTCTTTGAGACCAACCACTCTTGATGAGTATATTGGTCAAAGCAAAGTCAAAGAAGCATTAAGCGTTTATATTCAAGCTGCAAAATCGCGTAAAGAAAGCTTGGATCATGTTTTACTTTATGGCCCGCCAGGGCTTGGAAAGACCACACTTTCTCATATCATTGCAAATGAGCTTGGTTCACAATTTAAAGTTACTTCTGGTCCTGCCATTGAACACGCTGCTGATCTTGCTGCAATACTCACAAATCTAAATCAAAATGATGTTTTGTTTATTGATGAAATTCACAGGCTCAACAAAACGGTCGAAGAAATTTTGTATCCAGCCATGGAAGATTTTGCGCTTGACTTTATTGTGGGAAAAGGTCCTTCTGCTCGAAATATGAGATTGAAAATCAAACCTTTTACTTTGATTGGTGCAACAACAAGAGCGGGAATGCTTACAAATCCTTTGCGAGATCGTTTTGGTGTGATTTGTCGTCTTGAGCTTTACAGCCCAGACGAACTTAAAATCATCATAAAGCGTTCTGCAAAAATTCTGGGCGTGCAAATTGATGATGATGCGGCAGGAGAAATCGCAAAACGCTCAAGGGGAACACCTAGAATTGCAAACCGATTGCTTAAAAGAGTGAGAGATTATGCTCAAGTTATGGGCAAAGGTCATGTTGACAAAGCTATTGCTGATAAAACATTGCAAGTGATGGAAATCGATGACCTTGGCCTTGACACTATCGACAGAAAAATTTTGCTTGCCATGATAAACAAGTTTGGCGGAGGCCCTGTAGGGCTTGACACATTGGCGGCAACCATCAGTGAAGATGCAACAACAATTGAAGATGTTTATGAGCCATATTTGCTTCAGCTTGGGTTTATTTCAAGAACACCTAGAGGGCGCGTTGTTCTTGAACCTGCATACAAACATTTTGGCATACAGTATATTGCAAAATAGAGGAAAGAATGTCTAATATAAATAATAAAGATTCGCTTTGCAAGTCAAGCTATTATTATGATTTGCCACAAGAGTTGATAGCGCAGCAACCTATTGAGCCAAGGGATAGCTCCAGGTTGCTGGTTTTTTGCCGCAAAAACGGGAAAATTGAAGACAAGCACTTCTATGATATTGTTGATTTTCTTGATAAAGGCGATGTTTTGGTTGTCAACAATACAAGAGTTTTGCCGGCAAGACTTTTTGGGTATAAAGATACAGGTGCAAAGATTGAAGTCTTGCTGCAAAAGTGCATTGATTTAAAAAGATGGGAAGTGATTGCAAGGCCGTTTAAAAGATTGAAAGAGGGGACTGAAATTCACTTTAGCGAAAAATTAAGTGCTGTGGTAGTTTGCAAAGATGAATATGGACAATGTGAAATTGAATTTAGCTATTCTGGTGCTTTTGAAGAAAGACTTTTGGAGGTTGGGCAGGTGCCTTTGCCTCCATATATTCACGAGAAATTGAAAAATAAAGAAAGATATCAAACTGTTTATGCGAAGGTTGAAGGCTCTTCAGCTGCCCCAACAGCTGGATTGCATTTTACAAAGCAGTTGCTCGAGAAGATAAAAGCAAAGGGGGTAGACGTTGTTGAGGTTTTGCTTCATGTTGGGCTTGGCACATTTCGTCCTGTGAAAGAAGAAAGTATTTTGAGCCATCAAATGCACAGCGAGTATATTGAAATGAGTGATGAAAATGCTGCAAAATTGAACAAGGCAAAGCAGGAAGGCAGAAGAATTATTGCTGTTGGCACAACAAGCGTTAGAGTGCTTGAAAGTTGCGTTGACGAGCAGGGGAAAATAACGGCTGCAAAAAAAGAAACGAAGATTTTTATTTATCCTTCATACAAATTTAAAGTGGTTGATGGTCTTATAACAAATTTTCACCTTCCAGAAAGCACACTTATCATGTTGGTCAGTGCTTTTGCAGGCTATGATCAAACGATGAATATTTATGCTCATGCAGTCAAAGACCATTATCGTTTTTTCTCTTTCGGAGACGCAATGTTTATTTACTAATCATGCATAACACAATATATTGTTGTTATGCACGCAAAATAGCCACAATATACAAGGAGATATAAATGGAAAAATTTTCTTATGAAATAATCAAGGAATGTCCAAAAACAGGTGCTAGAGCTGGAATTTTTCATACTCCACATGGAGATATTGAAACTCCTATATTTATGCCCGTGGGCACTCAAGCCACAGTTAAAGGGCTTACAGTTGAAAATTTAAAAGATTTGAATGCACAGATCATTCTTTCAAACACCTATCATCTTTATCTCAGACCGGGTCATGAAATCATCAAAAAGGCTGGTGGTTTGCATAAGTTTATGAATTGGGACAGACCTATTTTGACTGACAGCGGTGGTTTTCAAGTTTTTTCTCTTTCAAAACTTCGCAAAGTGAGTGACAATGGGGTTGAATTCCGCTCACATATCAATGGTGCAAAACATTTTATTTCGCCAGAAAAAGATATGGAAATTCAAGAAGCGCTTGGTGCAGATATAATTATGGCTCTAGATCAATGCACGGAAGCAGGAGCAAGTTATCAGGAAGCGGTTGAAGCAAAAAGATTGACTAAAATATGGCTTGAAAGATGTTATAAAGCTCATAAAAATGATGATCAAATGTTATTTCCTATCATTCAAGGCAATGTTTATAAAGATCTGAGGGAACAATGCGTTCAAGATTGTTTGCCTTATGCAAAATGTGGAATAGCAATAGGTGGTCTTTCAGTTGGTGAAGAAAAAGCGGTTATGTATGATATTCTTGACTTTTTGCAGCCATTGCTTCCAAAAAATATGCCAAGATATTTGATGGGCGTAGGCTCGCCTGACTGCCTTGTGGAAGGCTACGCTCGCGGTATTGACATGATGGATTGTGTGCTGCCAACAAGAATTGCTAGAAACGGCACTGCTTTTACAAAAAAAGGCAAATTAGTGATAAAAAATGCAATTTATAAAGAAGATTTTTCACCTATTGAAGAAGACTGTGATTGTTATGCTTGCAAACATTATTCAAGGGCATATATTCGCCATTTGATAAATGCTGGCGAAATGCTTGGCGCACAGCTTCTGTCAATCCACAATCTTCATATGCTTTTGAATTTGGCTCATCAAACAAGGGAAGCAATTTTAGGAGATTATTTGCCGGATTTCAAAAAGGAATTCCTTGCAAATTATGACCTTTCAAAGTCAAGATTTTGATAACAAGATCTTGGTGCTTGTGAAGAATTTTGTTTGAAAAAACTATAAAAGTTGTTAAGGCAAGTTAAATTTATTCCTCGACAACTTTTTTAAATAAATTTATTTAAATTATAATAAAGTTTTGTTTGACTTAAGAAATAAAAAAGGTTATAATTCAATTAGGTATTTTAAGATTTTTAAGTTGTCATCAACTTATTATTATATATAATTTGGACATTACTTGTTGATGTCAACCTATTTTGAGATTTACCGAGTTTTTATTTAAAGGGGAAAAGAAATGAACAACAGTATTAGTATGTTATGTGATGCTGTTGCTAACGCGGGTATTATTGCTGGTGTGTGCGCCTTATTTGTTGGACTTGCTATCGGCATGATTGTGTATAAGTTTGTTATTGACAAAAAAATCAGCAAAAACAAATCTAATGCATTAAAAATTATTGAAGATGCCTATGCGGAAGCAAAGAGCGTTAAAAAAGAATCTATTATTGAAGCAAAAGAAGAGGCTCAAAAAATTCGTGATGAAGCAAATAACGAAGCGAAAGAACGCAGAAATGAACTGCTAAAACAAGAAGAAAGGCTTGATCAAAGAGAAGAATACATCACCAAAAAAGAACAGCTTATTGACTCTAAAACAGATCAACTTGAAAATGAAAAACAAAAGCTTGAAGGTGAAAAACTAAGGCTTAATGAAAAGCTTGAAGAGCAAGAACAAATCAAAAACCAAATGCTTGAAAAGCTTGAAAAAATTTCAGGGCTGTCAAAGAAAGAAGCCAAAGATATTTTGATTGAAAGCATCACTGATGAGGCGAAGAAAGATGCTGGAGTGATGGTAAAACAAATTGAAGATGAGGCAAAAGAGAACGCTGAAAAGCATGCTCAAGATATCGTTATGGGTGCGATACAAAGGTGTGCGACCGATCTTTCAAGCGAAATGACAGTAACATCAGTTGCTTTGCCAAATGATGAAATGAAGGGCAGAATTATCGGCCGTGAAGGACGCAACATTCGCTCTATTGAAAGTATGACGGGTGTTGAACTTATTGTTGATGACACACCAGAAACAATCACGATTTCAAGCTTTGATCCATTTAGACGAGAAATTGCAAGACTTGCCCTTGAAAAACTTATTGTTGACGGAAGAATTCATCCTGGCAGAATTGAAGAGGTTGTTGAAAAAGCTTCTATTGAAGTTGAAAAAGCTGTAAAAGAAGCTGGAGAAAACGCCTGCAATGAAGTGCAAATTTACAATCTCAACCCAGAACTTGTCAAGGTGCTTGGAAGACTTAAATATCGAACAAGTTATGGACAAAACTGCTTGAGACACAGCGTTGAAACTTCAATCATCGCAGGTTTGATTGCAAGCGAAATTGGAGCAAATGTTGCGGTGGCAAAGCGAGGCGGCTTGTTGCATGATATTGGAAAAGCGCTTGACCATGAAATTGAAGGAACTCACGTAAGCATCGGTGTGGATCTTGCAAAGAAATACAGAGAGAGCGAAGCGGTCATTCATTGCATCGAAGCGCACCATGGCAATGTTCCTTTCCACAGCATTGAAGCGATCATTGTTCAAGTTGCTGATGCCATTTCAAGCACAAGGCCGGGCGCAAGAAGAGAAAGTTTTGAAAATTATATCAAACGACTTGAACAACTTGAAACCATCTGCAACAGCTTTAAAGGTGTTGAAAAATCATTTGCAATTCAGGCGGGCAGAGAAGTTCGTATTATGGTTAAACCTGAAGAAATTTCTGACACGGATGCAATGTTTATGGCAAAAGAAATTGCAAAACGAATTGAAAATGAAATGCAATATCCAGGGCAAATTAAAGTCAATGTTATCAGAGAGTCAAGATTTACTGACACTGCAAAATAAATTGAAAATATATAGTTACACGAAAGGCAGTCGCTTTGAAAAGCGAAAAAGTTGGAGCTTTTGCAAAGTTCCGCTTTGGCAATTTATGCATATAAATTGCGGCCTTTCGTGTTTTTTAAAAAAAAGAAGACTTGCCGTAAAAGCAAACCTTCTTCAAATGTGAAGCATATTTCCTTCACAGTAATATATTGTGTAGATTGAAAAATTTTATTCATTGTTTTGCAAAAATTTTTCTTTAGTTTTCATCGCGCAGATGTAACACATTTGCAACGCTTTTTCGCATATCTTCATTTATGGCTGCGTAGTGTTTTTTTGTTGTGTTGACGTCTTTATGACCAAGAACATCTGCAACAATATAAATGTCTTTGGTTTCACGATATAGATTTGTGCCAAAAGTGCTTCGCAGTTTGTGTGGAGAAATTTTTTTCAAAGGGGAGGCAAGCTGAGCGAATTTTTTTACCAAATTTTCAACCGCTCTGACTGAAATACGCTTATTTTGAAGAGAGATAAACATAGCCTTTTCATTGTCATCTAAATGCAAAGTAGCTCTTTTTTCTAGCCAAGTTTTAAGTGCCATTGCAACTTCTTGAGAAAAATATAAAACTGATTTGTTTCCGCCTTTTCGTGTTACTATAAAAGCATTTTCTTTGAAGTCGAAGCTGTCAATATCAAGTCCGACAAGCTCAGAAATACGAATACCAGTGCCAAGAAAGAGTGTAATAATTGCGTTGTCTCTTTCAAAAGTGTTTTTGTTATAAGCTTTCTGTTTTTGTGTGAATTCAGAAGGGTTTTCAACAGCACTAAGCATTTTTGCAACTTCATTTTGCTCAAGTCTTATAATTTCTTTGTTGTGCAGCTTTGGCGTTTCAATTTTGCTGACCACATTTGATTGAATATGGTCATGATTGAACAAATATTTGAAAAAACTGCGAAGAGAAGCGAGTTTTCTGGCTTTTCCACGCTCTTGATTTTGACTTACTTTATTATTTTCGCCATTATAATAGCTTAGATACGATAAAAATTGTTCAATATCACGAGATTTTAATTGATCCAAATCTGCATAGGTGATTGATTGTTTGTCTTTTTTTAAAACATACTGAGCCAGATAGTCAAAAAAGACATTCAGATCCATTGCGTAGTTATATCTTGTCAAGGATGAAGTGTTGTTTTCAATGCCTATAAAAAAATCAAGGCAATAGGCGGGGAGAGATTGCAAATATTTGCTCATTTTCATGCGATTTTTTAAATCTCTTTGTTGATAAAAAGAAAGTTTTTCCATGTCAAAATTTTATCATATCTTTGCAAAATAAACAAACAATTTTATCAATCTATGCGTAAAATCTTTAAAATTTTAAAAAATTGTGTGTATTATGTGCATAATAAATACAATATGTTGTGTTATGTCTGCTTTAATGCAAAATTTTGCTATAGAAATATTTAATTTTGTTCACAGATTTATATCAAATTGTTTGACTATTTTTTCTAAAAAATGTAAGATATACAAAAGAGAGGTTTTTGCAATGATAGACATAAATTTGATAAGAACAAATCCTGAACTTGTAAAAGAGAATATAAGAAAAAAGTTTCAAGACCAAAAGCTTGTTTATGTTGACCAAGTTTTAAAGCTTGATGAACAAATTCGTGCACTAAAAAAAGAAGGAGACAACTTAAGAGCCGATAGAAACGCAAAGAGCTCAAAAATAGGTCTTTTGATGAGAGAAAAAAATGTTGAACAGGCAAACCAAGTGAAAGCAGAAGTTGTGCAAATAAATGACCGTTTGACTGACATTGAAAAAGAAGAGGCAGTTTTGTCTGAACAGCTGAAAAAGCTTATGATGTCAATCCCAAACATAATTGCAGATGATGTGCCAATTGGTAAAGATGATAGCGAAAATGTGCAACGTTTGACGGTTGGGCAAGCAAAAAAAGTTGACTTTGAAATTCCTTACCATGCAGACATATTGGAAAGTTTGAACGGGCTTGATCTTGACAGTGCAAGACGCACAAGTGGCAACGGATTTTATTATTTGACTGGAGATGTTGCAAGACTTCATTCAGCCATTCTTTCTTATGCTCGCGATTTTATGATTGACAAAGGTTTTACTTATTGCATTCCGCCATTTATGATTCGAAGCGATGTTGTCAATGGGGTCATGAGTTTTGAAGAAATGGATAATATGATGTATAAAATTGAAGGCGAAGACTTGTATTTGATTGGCACAAGTGAACACTCAATGATAGGAAGATTTAAAGATACAATCATAAAAGAAGAAAATTTGCCAATTTTGCTGACTTCATATTCGCCATGCTTTAGAAAGGAAGTTGGAGCTCACGGAATTGAAGAGCGCGGAATCTATCGTGTTCACCAATTCGAAAAACAAGAAATGATTGTTATCTGCAAGCCTGAAGATTCAATGGAATGGTATAACAAAATGTGGCAAATTTCTTCGGAGTTTTTCAAGAGTATAAATATTCCGCATGAAGTTATGGAATGTTGCAGCGGCGATTTGGCAGACTTGAAAGTAAAATCTTGTGACTTAAACGCTTGGAGTCCACGACAAAACCGTTACTTTGGAGAGCTGGGTTCTTGCTCAAATCTGTCAGATGCACAAGCGCGACGCCTTGGAATAAGATTTAAAACAAAAGATGGAATGAAATTTGCTCATACTCTTAACAACACAGTTGTGGCACCTCCAAGAATGCTTATTGCTTTTCTTGAAAACAATATAAATGCAGATGGAAGTGTTGATATTCCAACAGTTTTAAGACCATATATGGGCGGAAAAGAAAAAATTTTACCAAAAAAGTAACAAAAATTTAAAACAAGCAAAGATTGTAAAATATAAAATAAGGGATATAAATGGCAAAAATAGTCATAGATAAAGAGCTTATAACAGGCATAGCAAATCAAAATAATCAAGACTTTTATAATTCGGTTGAAAAGAAAGTCTCGAGCGTTTTGTCTGCTGCAATTGAGCGACTTGGTAAGCAAATCCCATATATCAATGTGAACAATGTTACTTTGCAACCATTCAATGAAGTTTTGTCTGGAGCTGTAACTGACAATTCAATCTTTTATTATCTTTTAGGCGTTGACAATTCGCAACTTGAGCTTAACACCATAAAAACAAATATGTTTTGGTATAATTTGAAGAAAAGGCTTAAAATTGCTTGGGAAAGTAGAAGAAAACATAAAAGAAAAAAGAAAAAAAAGAAAGATGAATTGACAAATATTTCTAAGATTGATTTTGATGCAAGCAAATATAATATTTTCAATTTAACGCAAGATTTGTTTGAAACTATCAGACTTTTCATTTCGCAAACTTCAATAATATCAATGGAGGATAATTTTCTTTATCTAGTTGGTAAGGATGATTTTGGGAATAACACTAAGATAAAAATAGAAATATGTTTCTGTAACAAAGAGCATTTTAAGTTTTTTGAAGGCAAAAAGAAGTTAAAGCAATATAATTTTTCATGCAGAGTGGAATGTTTGCGTGAAAAAATTCGTGAAGCAGGACCAAATTTTGTGAAGATGCTGAAAATATTTAATGTTTTATATTTTCAAGCAAATCATGAAATGCCAAATGCAATGTTTATGGAAAGTGTGCTTTATAATGTGCCTGATAAACTTTATGAAGAGCGAAATATTTACGATACATTTGTGAAGATTGTGAATTATTTGCATTTGAAGTCAATCAACAATTTCAATTCAATCAATGACTTAAATTTAAAGCTATATCAAGATGATATGCTGGGAACCAATCAGCAAGTTGGATTTTTAAAGATGTTGAAAATGATTGTGGACAACAAATAGTCCACAATTTTTGTTATAAATATGCAAAGATTGATATATGAAGAAGTATGCATTTTTAAAAGCATTTAATTTTGAAATTATGTAATAATATTAAATTTTGCATAATTATAAAAAAATAACATAATAGCCATTTTTAAAAGCTATTATGCAGCTATCTATGCGTAAAAGTTGTGTTTTACGCATAGATAGCGTATGTGCAAATTTCATAAATTTTTGCACCCTGTTTTAAAAACAAGCCAAATGTTTTCATTTTTAAAACATGAAAAAGATTTTTTAACACCCTAGTCTTTATAACAATATGTAATAAGTGCTGCTATTTTTTCGTATGATTATCGTCTAGCAAATATAATGGTGCAAAATTTTATTTTTGTGTAATAAACTCCCCTATTGCAATTTCAAATTAAGCAGAAATGCATAATTTTTAAGTGTTTCTTTTCTCTTTTTATAATCTGGCAAATGACTTTCAACGATTTGCCAAAATTTTGGTGAATGATTCATTTCTTTGCTATGGCATAACTCGTGAATAATCACATATTCAAGCAATTCCAAAGGTAAAACTATGCAATTTTTGTTTAACATAAGTTGCTTTGTAGAGGAAAAACTCCCCCAAATTCGTTTTGAGTGTTTTAATTTTAATTCTTTATATGAACAGCCAAGTCTGTTTGCTATGTCATCAGCAATTTTAGGCAGATACAATTGAGCCGTTTTGTTATAGCTGAATTTTGCAGGTTTTAAGTAAATTTTCCCAAGCACATATATGTTTTTTTCAAAATTAAAGCTGCTTGCAAAAAGTTGTTTTTTGTTTGTTTTGTCAATCTGCTTTTGGATCCATGATGATTTGCTGTTGACAAACTGCCAAATATTTTTGTCGCTGCATCTTAGCGGCGCTTTGACTTGCACTGTTCCGTCATCCAGCACTTGAATAGAAATCGTTTTTCTTTTACTCTTTTTTATTAATATTTTATTTTCCATCCTTATTATTATATCAATGCCTGTCTCTTTTTCAAAACGATTTTGCATACTAGCATATTTTCGCATACTAGCACAAAATATGGAAGTTTCTTCAATAAATATTGCATAATACCCCCAAAATGATTGACTTTAACACCCTTTATTTTTTATAATCAAGTTATAGAGGTGTTTATGGAAATTTTTGCTAAAGGTCAGCTTTCTTATATGATCTTGAATTGTCTTTTAGAACGTGATTTCTATGGGCTGGATTTTATCGCAGAGATCAACAAAAAAAGCAATGGAAGAATTGAGCTTAAAAAACCAAGCGTGTATTCAAATTTGACTAGAATGGAAAAACAGGGCTATGTGTCTTCTTATACAAAGTCAAGCGAATTTGGACCAAATCGAAGATATTATTCCATAACGGAAAAAGGAAAAAATTATTACTTTCAACTCAAGCAGGATTTTGAAAACAACAATATTGATGTTTTTCGCGATTTTGTTGTTTCAAATGCAGAGACTGAAGTGGTTCAAAGCAAAGTAATTGAGCCTTCATACGAAGCTGACGCAGTTGAAGAAGCTGACAGTGAATTTTTTGATTTTTCTTCTTTAAACTCTTCTAGCGAAAGCCAAACAGAAAAGACAACACAAAAACAAAACGAAGATGAATTTGCAAGCACTGTAAATTCTGAAAAAGACATTCAGTCAATAAAATCAATCGATGTTGATAATTCACAAGTTGACTTTCAGGAGAAAAAAGTTGATGACGGAGCTTTTTTAAACAGAGATGAAGTTGACAATTACAACCAACGTATTTATGATATTTCGAAAGATATTCGAAAATATAAAAAACAGCGCAGTTTTGCTGAAGATCAAATTGCTATGACGGTTGAGACTCCCCTTCAAGAATCGGAAGAACGAAACAGAGCAAATATTGAAGCTTTTAAAACTTCGTTGCTTGAGAATAAAAACAAATATGAGCAAAATCAATTTGAACAATTTAGTGAGCGCCAAAATAGAAATTCAAACCCTGGTGATTTAGAAAAAGTCAAAGGGAATACATATTTTCAAGAAAAACCAATTGAAAAAGTTATTGAAGATGATGGCAAATTTATCACAAATCGTATTTCTGATCAAGAATTGGTTCGTCCAAAAAAAATTGTTCCACCAAGATTGAAAATCGTTTCACAAGAGAAAGAAGATGCTCTTCCTCCTCCAAAGAGAGATGTGAAAATCGATCCGTCTCATAAAGAAATCATATCTCAGCTATATTCACACACCAAGTCTGATCAAGATCAACGCCCTGACGCGATTTATGACTATCAAGATTTGGAAGACTATTATAAGCAACAAGACATAGAATTTAGTGAGTATAAAAAATCTGAAGTGCAAGTGAAACACAACACAAATCAACTGGCATTTTATCATAGTTTGATCATTTTCTTTATGTTGTCCGTTGTTTCTGCAGCAGTCTTTATAACTTTATATTACACTGGGAACATCAATTCAAATTTAAACTTTTTATACATCCTTCTTCCTGCCTTACAGTTGATTGTTGTTGCGTTCAAATTTTATAATTTTAAATGCCACACAAGCTGGCTGCCAAAACCTATGAGTTCGATTTGGGAAATTTTAGGTTATACCCTGCTTGTTATTGTGGCTGTCGTGGGATTAAACTTTATCTTCGGCCTTAATACGACAAACTTTTCACTTTATGCAACAACATTGCTTTTGCCAATTTTGCTGACAGTTGTTGTGCTTCCGATTTCGTATTTTATTCAAAGAGCCCTTATTGTCAGATATTGGAAATAAATTTTTGAAATTTTCGCAGTTGCTTAACAAAAAGCAGGCTTTGATTGTCTGCTTTTTTTTGATCTTTATTCTTCCATCTCTTTCAACATCCAATCTGCATAAACACCATAACCTTTGGTTGGGTCTTTAAGAAAAACATGCGTAACAGCCCCAACTAACTTTCCATTTTGTAGAATCGGAGAACCGCTCATCCCCTGCACAATGCCGCCGGTCAGTTCTAAAAGACGTTTGTCTGTCACTCTGAAAATCAAGCTTTTATCATCTTGATCTTTCTGGTAATTTGCTTTGATGATTTCGATTTCATATTCTTCTCGAATTCCGCTCACGCTTGAAATGATGCTTGCCTTGCCTGGCCTGACACTTAGCCTTCCGCCAAGTTGTGCAGTCAGATTTGTGTCAATCATGTCAGAACTGTCTTGGTATTTTCCAGTTATGCCAAATTTTGTGTTTTTGTCAATCTCTCCGTTTTTTTGATTTTGCACAAACAGGCATTTAAGCTGTCCCGGTTTGTCAATTCTGCCTTTTTCAATTCCAAGCAATGAACAGTCGTAAACATTTCCGCTGTTTATAGGAACAATATTGCTGCCACTGGAGTCTGTTACTGGATGCCCGAGTGCAGCAAACTGGTTGTTGTTTTTGACAAACGTTAGCGTTCCAATGCCTGAAAGTTCATCCTTAACCCAAGCTCCAAGCTTACAAGATTTATCGGTGTTTTTTATGTAATTCATTTTTAAAATTTTATGTTTGTTGTTTCTTAAAATTTCAATAGATAATTCTTGGTTTTCGTCAAAATTCTCGCTTAAAAATTGTTCAATATCGCTTGCTTTTGAAATTTCGGTATCATTGATTTTTAAAATTATGTCGCCGTTTTTCAGAGTTTTGTTTGAATACATTTTTCCGCTTGAATCAATCATTGTGTTGCTGACCACTATTGCACCGTGCGTTGTAACGCTTAAGCCAAGTGGCACACCGCCAACATAGACTTCTTCTTCCGGTAAAATTTCAACCTTAATTTTTTTGATAGGAATGAAACCGA
>CALVNA010000007.1 GCA_944349535.1 uncultured Clostridia bacterium | reverse complement strand
AATGCAATGGAAAAAGGAATAATAACAAATTCAACACAAGAAAGACTTATGAAACTTGAAAATGAAAAAGCAATACTTGAAGATAAAGTTGAGTATGAACAAAATCACCAAATAAAACCACTTGAAAAGGAACAGATTGTGAATTTCTTAAAAATATATGCAAGAAAGCAATTTGATAACAAAACTGATAAAAATGAGTTCTTTAATAATTTTATTTTGAAAGTATTACTTTATGATGACAAAATTACAATAGTTTACAATACAAGTTTAAATCCTGCCGAAGAAATATATAGTCGTCCAAATGATAATAATGACGACAATAATGATAACAATAATAGCGATAACGGAACGGTAATTTATAATAAAGAAATCGAAATTTCAGACGAAGAAAATAAGGACGAAGCGTCCTTGCGTAAACTAAAAAAATTGCCGTTTGAGTTCAAACGACAATTGTTTGGCGGAGAGATAGGGATTCGAACCCCAGGATGCTTTCACATCAACGGTTTTCAAGACCGCCGCTTTCGACCGCTCAGCCATCTCTCCATTGTTTTTAGGCAAACTTTTTTGCTGTTTGCATTATCCATTATACACATATGCCAATGGTTTTTCAAGCATTTTTGCAAAAAATTTATAAATTTTTTATAAATATACCGCAAAAAATGATGCGAATTTTTGACATTCTCGCAGAAGGTTTATATTATCGAAATTGCCGATAGGTGAGGCGAAGCCTCATTTGACAGCGATTTAAGACTTATTCAAATTTGCGATAGCGAGCAAAGCTCAAAATTCATCAAAATTTACTAAAGCTTTATTAAACAATATTTTGGCATCGCATAGTTTATGACAAAAAAAGCACCTTTTCGACAAAAAGCTTGTTTCTTTTAAATTTCTTTTGTTTTATCATGATGGCAGGAGCAATTATGATAAAGACGAACAATTATATTTCTTTGGAAGAAAAGTATGTGACTTTGCAAAGTGATTTAAAAAGAGACATTTGGAAAAGTATTAGTTTTGACAGTGCCAAAGATCTTTTTGATAAAGCTGAAAATTTATTTGTTGTTAAGTTTAACCATGATTCAATTTCGCTTGAACATACGATTATCTTTTTTATGGATTTTTTCAACCTGCTTTTAAAATGTCGCTTTTTGCATTTAAACAACTCACAACTAAATTATTTTAAAAAAATTTTGATCAGCAAAGGCGTTAGAGTGCTTGTTGAATATGGCGAAAATTTTGATAGCAAAATTTTAAACTATAAAAATGGAGAGTATGATTTGTTTTATCCTATTAAAATTTTGGAGAGGATATTATTTTGCGACGAGAAAGAGTTTGTCAAAATTGTTGGCTTTTTGACTGATGGCGAGTATCCGCAGGACTGTATTCTTCAAAAGTGGACAGTAGAGTATGGTCAAGACCGCTATTTAGAAGACTATTGAATTATATCAATATCATCAATGCAATTGTCGTTCAAGGAAAAAGAAATCCAAAGGCAGCGGGAAGAACTTATTGCAAAACATTGATTTTGACTGACAAACTTGAAATATTGCACATCTGGCAGGTATTGTTTTAGCAAGCTTATTGAAATATCGTTTTGCAACTTTTGAGATAGCAAATTATGGGCGAGTGAAAATGTATGATTTTTGACAGCTTCCATAAATTGATATGACAAAAGAGATAAAGGGATTTTGTTTTTGCTTTCATAGCCAACATTTTTAAGCCCAGAGTTATCTATTTTGAATTGGCTGTCAAAATATTCTTTTTTGACCCAAAATCCTTGCTCATCAAGCTCAATATGCCCTTCAAAAGATATGATTTTGTTGGTCTTTGGGTTGAAAACAACAAGGTGGTCTTGCTTTGCATCTTCAAGCCTAACAACAATCAGGTTTTGCATCTTTTTGCAGCTGTATTTTTCAATCTGGAAGGGAAACTCTAGATTGACTTTTTGTGATTGAGAAAGAAAACAGAGACTGTCCTTTGCAATGAATACTTGGCAAGAAAATCCAGAGATAGAAAAGTTGTAAACATCTTGCGAATGTCTGCGAGAAAATTCTAGTAAAAACACATAAAAGCGTTTTTCGACTTTTTTGAATTTATAGAAAACAGAATCTGAAAGCTTGGCAAGGTCTATTGAAAATGAAAAAGCTTTTGCCTTTCCAATTGGATAGACCAAAACTTTGCAAGGTTGTTCAATAATCAAACTCTTATTTTCTTCAAGAGTAACTTCTTTGCCATTAAAAATCACAAGGCACTCATATTGACTGAAAAGTGTAAACATACAATATTTTACTAAAAAGAAAGCTTGTTCATGCAAAAAATTGTTTAAAAATTTTTATAGTGTCAATAACTTTGCCAAAGGAGATAAAAATGAAAGGAGTTTGGAATAATAGCGAAGTGATTTCGCTTTTTAAGGTTATTGAAGAAAAAAAGGAAGAAGGATTGTCGCTTAGGCAGGCTTTTGAAGAGCATGCAAAAAAATATAACAGAAAACCAAATTCTGTCAGAAATTACTACTATCAAGAGATTGACAAGCTGGGCAAAGACGGGGCAAGAGCAAAGAAACTCAAAATCGATCTGAACAAACACATCAAAAATCGAAGTGAAAGTTTTTCAAAAGAAGAAGAGCAGGCTTTGGTCGGTGAAATTGAGCGGCTGCTGAAGCAGGGCAAAAGTGTGCGAAGTGCCTGCTGTTTGCTTTCAAAGGGCGATCCCGGCAAAATGCTGCGATTTCAAAACAAATATCGCAACTACAAAAAAAGTCTGCAACAGGGCAATGCAGGGCAGAATAACATTATTCAATTTTCATCTGGCAAAAAACAATCTTTGACTGAAAATGACATCACTTCACTTTTTATGGGCTTGGTAAGACTTGTAAAACGCAACATAGCAAGTGAGTTTGAGCAAAAACAAAGCAGAGAGAAGGAAAGCTTAAACCAAAAATTGAGAAGAACTGTTGCAATGCTTGGAGAAAAAGATAACGAGCTTTTGTCTTTGAAAGAAAAATTTGAAAAGTTAAAAAAAGAAAACCAGGCTTTAAGCCAAAAAATGATGAAACTAAAATGCGAAAAAGCAGCTTTGCTTTCAAAAAAACTGGACTATTCAAAAGTCAATGTTTAGCTCTCTTATTGTTGCCAAATATGACAAATTATGCTAAAATTATGTTATGCATATCAAACTTTGGGGAGAAGAAAACTTAAGCCTTGCAACGCAGCTTATGTTTGAAAACATTAACAGCTCAGATTATGGTGTCGAGCACGTGATTATTGTGCCCGACAGATTTTCTTTGCTTGCCGAAAAAAAGCTGCTAAACATTTTGCCAAATGGAATATTGTTCAATGTTAAAGTTACCACTTTCTCAGCTTTCACGCAGCAACTTTTGCAGCAGGCTGGGGTTTTAAGCGAGCTTGCATCAGCAGGAGAAAGACTGCTTTATATTCAAAAAGCGGCACAAGAAGAAAAGAAAAACTTTCAGTATTTCAAAAAAAGCAATATCAATTTTTGCTCTCAACTTTTCAACGCGATTTCGCTGCTGTCTTCATCTCGAGTTTTTCCTGAAGATTTAAAAGAGCCTGCACGGCCAATGCTTCAAAAAAAATTGGCTGACATATCGCTTGTTTACAGCAGATATCTCAAGTTGCTTGATGGCAAACTTGACCCATCGCTTTTGTTTGAAAAACTTTTAAGCCAAGATCACATTCAGAAATTTTTGGAAAATAAAAAAGTTTATTTAGCTCAATTTGACAGTTTTACATCACAAATGTATGAAATCATCAAATTTTTGACAGCACAAAGCAAAGAGATCAACATTTCTTTTGCTGCAGCAAAAAATTTTGGCAATGAATATATTTATGAAAAAGACATTCAAAAAAAGATAATAGACATTGCAAAAGAGCTCAATTGTCAGATAGAAGTTTTGATTGGCAATGAAGACAAAGCTTTGCCGCAAAAAGTGATGCTGAAAAATCTTTATTCAAGTGCGATTGAAAAAAGTCATATTGAAGGTTTCTATCACAGTTACAACGCGTTTACAAAAAGACAAGAAGTTGAAAATGTTGCAAAAATAATTGCGCAGAAAGTTGCAAAAGGTCAAAGGTTTTCTTCCTTTGCCGTGGCAGTTGGGGCTTTGGAAGAGTATGAAAATTTGGTGCGAGAAGTTTTTGAAAGATATGGCTTGAATTTTTATATTGACAGCTCAATAAATGCTTTTCAAACGTTTATCGTCAGAACTCTTTGTGATTTTTTGACTGTTCCTGCTCACGCATTTTCGCAAGAGGCACTTTTGCAATTTTACATAAACCCAATCATCAATTTAGCTCAAGATTGTCAAGAGGTTGTTGAAGAAATTTTGCAAAAACAAGTTGACGGCAGGTGGAAATTTAAAAAAGTTTTTAGCTCTCAAACTCCTTTTTGCCAATTCTTTCAAAGTTTTGAAAAAATCGAAAACCTTGGACAGCTTTTTGATTTAATCAACCAATTTCTTATTGTCATTCAACCTGCTTTTGAAAGTTACTTAGTTGCCATGGAAGAAAAAAATCTATTCAAGCAGGCAAACATTGAAAGGCAAGCCTTTGAGATTTTAAAGCAAACCTTGCAAACAATTTTGACCGTCCAAAGTCAGCAAAACAAGGCTGACGTGCAAGAGCTTTTAAAAGAGTTTGAACTTTTGCTCAGTTCAAAAGAAGTTTCGTCAGTTCCAACCCTTGTTGATGGTGTGATGATCGGCGATTGCACAGAAAGCTTTTTTGAAAACGACAAAACTTTGTTTGTCATCGGCGGGCAGCTTTTGCCAAAAGTGATAGGCGACAACGCACTTTTAAGTGATAATGATATCAAAAATCCTTTAATGCAAAAAGTTGTGCAGCCAACCAGCAGAATGATCAACCGCAGAAATCGTTTTGCCCTGTTCAATCTCTTGACAGACAGATGGAAACAATTGCATATCTCTTATCTTGCAATAGATGCAGACGGCAAAGCAGCGGTTACCCCAACTTTTATTGACCAGCTAAACAGCATTTTTGACGTCAGACTTGAGCAAGTTGAAGATGAATATGAAAGTGTTTTGGATGATGTGAATAACAGCGAAGAACCTCTTTTTAGAGGAGATAGAGCTTTGACAAAGCAGTTGTTCTTCAAAAATAGCAAATTGTCGTCAACGCAGCTCGAGAGCTATTTCTCATGCCCGTTCAAGCATTTTGCAAAATATGGGCTCAAATTAAAAGAGCGGTCAAGCTTTGCTTTTGATCAACGAGATGTGGGCAATTTTTGTCATAAAGCGGTTGAGAAGTATGTAGAACAATTTATCGACAAGCCTTTCAATTTTGAGTTTGGCAGAATTGATAGATTTATTGATGAAAATTTCGATAAAATCATGACGGAAGAAAACCTGCAAGACAAACTTGATTTGGTTTTTGAAAAAGAAGGACTGACAAAATTTTTGAAATTTCAGCTAAAAACCATTTTAAGCAATATCGAACTTGAAATGTCTCAGTCCTGTTATCGACCTTTTAAACTAGAGGCAAAAGTGGAACAAAAGTTGTTTGACGATATTGTTTTCACCGGCAAAATTGACCGCATAGATTGTGCAAACGAATTTTTCAGAATTTTAGACTATAAAACTGGCAAGCCAAAATCTTTGGTTAAAGATTTATATTACGGCGACAAACTTCAGCTGTTTCTTTATGCTGGTGTTGCTGAAGAAAAATTAAAAAAACAGTGCGGCGGAGTCTTTTATTTTGACTGCCGTTTTGATTATGACGAGCTAGGTCAAGGCAAAAGCATCTTAAAAGGTTTGGCTGAAAATGTTGACGAAAATCTTGCTTTGTTTGACAAAAGTTTGCAAGAAAAAGGCAAAAGCTCAATTTTGCAGCTTTCTTTGTCATCTTCAAAAAACAGGCGATATAGTGGCAGCGCGCTTGCCAAAAGAAGCTTGAAATTTTATCAAACTTATGCAGTCAAAATTGCACAACAAGCTTGCAACGAAATTTGCCAAGGGTTTAAAGAGGCAAAACCTGACGAAAAAGCATGTGAAAATTGCCTTTTTGGCTCTCTTTGCCATTATCAGAAAAATTTGGGCGCGAGAATAAAAGATTTTAACGAAGATGTTTTTAAGGAGAAAAAAGATGGCGCTGACCAATGAGCAACAACAGGTTTTAGATTTTGATAAGCAAAATTTGATCGTTTCCGCTTCTGCCGGCAGTGGAAAAACTTTTGTGCTGATCAAATATATCACAAATCTGATCTTATCAAAAAAAGTCCCGCTTGAAAAATTTTTAGTGCTGACTTTCACAAAAGCTGCTGCAGGAGAGATGAAAGAACGATTGCTCAAGGCCTTTTTGGAAGAAAAAGCAGATGAATTTTTGCTGGAACAAATCGACGCTCTTCCAACAAGCGATATTTGCACAATTGACTCTTTTTGTGAAAAAATAATAAAACAAAACTTGCCAAAGACGCAGCTTGATGAAAACTTCTCGCTTATTGATGAAAAACAGAGCCTGCCTCTTATGCAAAAAGCTTTTGACAGAGCTTTGGAAGATTTTTCACAAAACCAGCCAGAAGCGTTTGGAGAGGTGTTTTTTGCTTTCAAAAAAAACAGAAAGTCAATTTTTGAATGTATGCAAGCTCTTTTGCAATTTTTTGACAGCCAAGAAGATGAAGAATATCTGATAGATTTTTATCTTAACAGCAGCGAGAGAATTTTTGAAGATGCCTGCCAGTATCTAAATCAACAGCTTACAACAAATTTTATTCTGCTCAGCAATCAACTTTTTGAGTTTGATTCAAGCGAAAAGGATTTGCAAGCTTATTGTCAAGCGCTTCAAAACTTGCTTTCAACAAGGCTTGAAAAAAATTATCTTGAAAATGCAAGAGCAATCTCGCAATTTTCTTTGCCAAGGCTGCCTTCTTCAAAAAAGGATGAAGAAAACAAGGCGATTTTAAAGTCTGTGGCAACAAGCTTAAAAAACATAATAGCTCAGTGCAAAAAATATGATTTTTCATCTCTTTCAATTCAAAAACAGCGTTTGGGTGATCTGAGCAACGCGATTTTAAGTCTTTATCAGATTTTTTGCGAAAAATACAAATCTTTAAAACAAAGTCATGACTATATTGATTTTGCAGATGCGGAAAAAACTGCAAAAAAACTGTTGCAAGACAAAGAAGTTTTGCATTCTCTGCAAGAGAGCTATGCCTACATTTTTGTTGATGAATATCAAGACACAAATCGTTTGCAAGAAGGCATCATCAAGCCGATTGCACAAAAAGGAAGATTTGTGGCTGTTGGCGACATCAAACAGGGAATTTATGGTTTTCGCAATGCAAACATGGAAATTATGCTGAGCGATATTGAATCTTTTTCAAACGATAATGACAGTCAGGCATTGTTTTTGAAATCAAATTTCAGAAGCGATAAAAAAATATTAGACTTTGTCAACTTTGTTTTTGAAAAAGTGATGACAACAGCCTCCACTGGCGTGGACTATAAGCAGACCTCAATGCTGAAAGGTGAACAAGAGTTTTGCTGTGGCGAGCAACCTGCTGTGCAAGTGCTGCTATGTCCAGTTTCAGATCAAGAGAAACCTTCTTTGCCAGAAGTTTATAGCGTCAAAGATGATAAATTGCAAATCAAATTGTCTGGGCAAGATGAAGCTGCTGCAATCACCGACAAAGTCAAACAATTTTTGAAAAGCTCTATTTATAATCCAAAGACCGAGACTTTTGAAAAAGTTAAGCCGCAAGATATTGCAATTCTTTTTAGGGGCCGAACAAAGACAATGTCGCTTTGTTATAAAATGCTGCTAGAAAATGGAATAAGCGCTCAAACAGATGCCAAAAATACTCTTTTTGACAGCCCTAGCGTAAAAGTTTTGGCAAGTCTTTTAAAGCTGGTTCTGTCAATAAAAGATGACGTCGCACTTGCGTCTGTTTTAAATTCACCATTTGGCAATTTTTCTTTAAACGAAATTGCCGAGATTTCAATGCTTGAAGGCGAAAATTTTTATGAAAAATTTGAAAAAAGCAAAGAAACCAATAAAAAAACACAAAAATTCTTTAATTTTCTTGAAAATTTCAAATTTAATATTGCTTTGAATGGTGTTGTCGAGCAGCTAAAACAGGAAATTCAAAAAGTGCAATTTGTTGAAACTTTCTCTTATCAATATGACGAAAGGGCAGAAAGACAAAATATTGAAGAATTTTTCAAATTGGTTTATGATTTGAAGGCAGAGTTCAGTGTGCCACGCATAGTGGAGGCATTTGACAATCTGACAGTTAAGAACAGTTTGTCTTCTCAAGCTGAAAATTGTGTAACGCTTACAACTATACACGCGACAAAAGGGCTCGAGTATCCAATAGTCATTTTGGCAGGTTGTGGAGATAGTTTTGAAAAAACCGACACAAGACCTTATGCAATTTCACGACGTTTTGGGCTTGCAACAAATGTTTACGACAATATCACTTTGACAAAAAGTTCTTCAGTTGTGCTGACTGCTGTCAAAGCGGAGCGAAAAAAACGAAACTGGATTGATGAAATTATGATCTTTTATGTTGCTCTGACTCGCGCAAAAAACCACCTTGTGTTGACAGGCTCGTTTGACATGGAAGCTTCAGTCAAACCGCTTGAACAATGCTGCAGCTATTTTGATTTATTCTTTTATTCTTTAGGCGAATCTAAATTGCAACAACTACTGTCTTGCGGCTTTTTCAAAACAGAGTTTTTTGAAATTGAAATTCAGCCGAGCAAAAATGTTGAAAGTGAAGAGAAAAAGCAAAGAAGAATATTGACCAAAAAACCACAAAATATCACTTTTGATTATCCTTTTGAAGCAACAAGGCAGCTTGAACTAAAAAATTCAGTTACTTCCTTGAATTCTTCTCATCAGCATTTGCAATATGAGCAGTTGAATGTTGATAAAGACGAAAGCATAAACCGCGGCAATGCAATGCACAAAGCGATGCAACTTCTGGATTTTGCAAAGATTGAAAATATCACAGATTTGACTTTAGAGCTTGAAAAACTTGAAAAAATGATTGATTTGAAGCTGATTGATCTTCAAATTTTGTTAAAAAATATTTGTCTCGTCAAAAAATTAAGCGACGGCGGTCAGATCTTTAAAGAAAAAGAATTTGTTATGAAAATTCCTGTTTCTCAGCTGGATTATATGGGTGTGCAAGATGAAATTATTGTTCAGGGAGCAATAGACTTTTTTGCAGTCAAAAATGACGAAATTGTTTTGATAGATTATAAATTCACGCAGTCAGAAAATGAAAATATTTTGAGAAATAGATATTATAAACAACTATATTTATATGAAAAGGCATTAAATAAAGCTTTTCCAAACAAAAAAACAAGAAAATATTTGTTGTCATTAAAACAAGCAAAACTTATTGAGTTTTAAGATTTTTAAGTCAATTTTTCAGCCTTTATTTTCAAGATAAACAACACAATTAAAAAATCTTAAAAAAATATTTTTGAGAAATTTGACGAATTTGTTTGTAAATATTTTTTTATGTGATATACTAAACCTTGAAAGGAGTAAGGTTATGTTTTTCTCATTGCTTGCTGATATTGACAGCGCAATCATATCTTTCTTCACTCAGCTGACGGCAGCCATCGGTTTTGGCGGCTATCTTGCAATTGCTTTGGGTGTGGAAGTATTTTTCATTTTACTGTTTCTTTTGCGTTCAGCTTTTTCTTATGAAGCCAGAATCAAAAGAAGTCTGGACAAATACAATAATTGGCTTTTCAAAAACAAAAAGCTTGACAAGCAAAACATAAAAGAGTTCAACGCTCTTGTCAAAAAAGGTCCAAAGCGCTTTGTTTATTTTTGGCAGCAATACATATTGTTCCGTGAAAATGGTCCGACAAACTATATGTCAGAAGAAAACCTTATTGACAAACCTTTAAAAACAAGCAGTTGGGCAAACAATGTCAGAAATTTGCTAATCTTGACAACTGTTTGGTCAGTAATCAGTTTGTTGTTTGGCTTTGCTTCTCAAGCAGGAAGAGCTTTTTCTCTCAACCTTTTTGCTGTTGCTTTAGTTGTTCCTGTACTCGTGCTTGTTTTAGGCGTGATTGCAATAATCATTTTGAAGGCAAAAAGAGTGCTTAACCTTGACGACATCTATCACAGTTATCATATTTTTGCAAGGTTCATCACAAACGCCTGCATTGATTTGCCTGCATTTATTGATTACGACCTTCTCTTTACTCAAAAAGAAATTTCAAGAGGAAATCCACAACTTCGTGAATTTTATGAAGCAAGGGCAAGAAAAGCAAAAGAAGAATTTGAAAATGCCAAGCAAAATGAAATTGAATATGTGGAATACAATTTTGAAAAAGCAGGTGTTGATGGCTCGCTTGTGCTTGAAAGGGCGATGAAGGAAAGCGAGGCTTATCTGAACAAAAGGCAAAGCATTTTGACAAAAATCGCTGATATTGATATGCAAAAAGAGGCTTTGAAGAGAAATTACGAAAACACTCAAAAAGAGCTTCAAAAGAAAATTCAAGCAACTAAGGAAAATATTGCAAAACTTTTGCAACAACAAGAAGCCACAACCAGCCGTATGGAAGTCAGCTTTTTGAGAAAGCAACAAGACCAAGAAAGATCGAAACAAGAGCAGTTGCAATCTGAATATGATCAAGAAGAAACAAGATATGCTATTTCAAATGACGAACTGAAAAAAGAGCTAGAAGATTTGCAAAATCAACTTGAAGAGTCAAAAGAAGATGTTGAAAAAGCGATGCTTGCTGAATATCAATCTTTTTATGAAAAGGTTTTGCAAGTTTCATCAAATCGAGCTGAGCACAAAGTTAAGTCAGAAATTTCATCACTGCGTGCAAAAGCTGTTGAAAGCGATAAACAGCTCACTATTGTTCAAACACAAATCAAACGACTTTTAGACGAAAACGAAACTTTGCGGGCTGAGCTTAAAAAAGCTGTCGGAGAAATCCCAGAAGAACAGTTGCAAGGCAAATATGATGAAGACGGAAATTATGTTTACCAAGACGGTTCTTATCATGATCCAGATGGGTTCTTCCATGCTGTGAATGGCGATGTTTATGACATCAATGGCAATTTGATTTCAACAAAACAAGACGAAAAAGATGCTATGCTTGGGCAATTTGGGCAGTCATCACAGGAAGAAAACGAAAGTGCTGAGCAGAAAGAAGGTGAAATTGAAAAAGCCATTGCTCAGCAGTTTGGCCCAATCGCTGCAGATGAACCTGTGCAAGAAAATGTTGCAGCAGAAAGCGAAGAACCATTGAAGAGAAAACGCGGCAGACCAAGAAAACCTGTTGCTCAAGAAACTGAATCAAAGCCACCAAGAAAACGCGGCAGACCAAGAAAAGACAGCAAAGAGGTTGCAGCTCAAGAAAAAACTGAAGAAAAGCCTGCAACAAAAAAACGCAGTCCTTACAAAAAAACTGCTGGCAGAAAGCCTAAAAAAGAAACAGAGAAAAAGGCAGCAGCAAAAAAGACAACACCAAAAAAGTCTGACGAAACAAAATCTACTGCAAAAAAGGCTGCAGCAAAAAAATCTGCAGCAAAAGAGACCGGCGAAACACCAGTTGAAAAACAAAAAAGTAAAACTTCAGCTAAGCGATCTCCAACACTTAATCAAATCAGCAAGCTTATCTCGGAAGAAGAAGAAAAACTCAGCAAAATGAAAGCTTTTATCAATTCAGAAATTGATGATGTTGTCAATGGAGAAAGAAATCAATCAATTGATAAAGAAAAAGACGAAATCATGAAAACGGTTGAAGATTTGAAGGAAAAGGCAGAAAATGTCAAGCAAACAGACAAATCTGAAACTGAACTTGCAAACATAAACAAAAGGCTTGAAGAGCTGATTAAAGAGATCTCAGAGTTAAACAGCAGGAGATAAACAAAAAAACTTCTTTCTTAGAAGTTTTTTTGTTTTCGCTGCATTTGTCAAAACTCAAAATCGCCTAGTCTAAAAGTTTTGAAAACTAGAGCTGTTTTTATTTAAATATTATACTTGTTTTTTTAAGTGTTTTGTGCTAAAATTTTAAAGATAAAAAGGAAGACTATAGTTATGATAAACGAAAAGATAAGAAATATTGCTATTATTGCCCATGTTGACCATGGAAAGACATCGCTTGTTGACGCTCTTTTAAAACAAGGATCCGTTTTCAGAGACAATCAAGCTGTTGAAGAACGTGTTATGGACTCAAACGCACTTGAAAGAGAACGCGGAATAACAATTTTGTCAAAAAATTGCTCCTGCATTTATAACGGAGTCAAAATCAACATTATTGACACTCCAGGACACGCCGATTTTGGCGGTGAAGTTGAAAGAGTGCTCAAAATGGTTGATGGTGTTTTGCTTGTGGTTGATGCTTTTGAAGGGCCTATGCCGCAAACCAGGTTTGTGCTGGAACGTGCTCTTGCTTTAAATCTTAAGGTTGTCGTCGTGGTCAACAAGTGCGATCGACCTGATGCTAGAGCAAACGAGGTGGTTGATGAGGTGCTTGAGCTTTTCATTGACCTTGATGCAAATGATGAGCAGCTTGACAGCCCATTTGTTTTTGCATCGGCAAGAAATGGAGTTGCCTCTCTTGACGCGTCTCAACCAGGCACCGACATGAAACCTCTTTTTGAAACCATCTTAAAACACATTCCTGCACCGAGTGGTGATGAAAATGCTCCTTCACAAATGCTGGTTTCTTCTGCTGAGCATAATGAATATGTTGGCAAGCTGGCAGTTGGGAAAATTGGCAGAGGCAGTCTTTCAGTTGGTCAATCGGTGGTGCTTTGCAATTATCACGACGGCAACAAAGCTGTTCGAAGCAAAATTGTAAGCCTGTTTGTTTTTGAAGGGCTTAAGAAAACTCCTGTTCAAAAGGTTGAAATTGGCGATATTGCCTGCGTGGCAGGGCTTGAAGATGTGCAAATAGGCGACACTATTTGTGATCCAAATTTGATTGAACCTGTCGAATTTGTCAAAATTGCAGAGCCAAGTGTGGAAATGACTTTTATGGTAAATGACAGTCCGTTTGCTGGCAAAGAAGGCAAATTTGTTACTTCTCGCCATTTGCGAGACAGGCTATATAAAGAAGCGGTTAAAGATTTGTCTTTAAGGGTTTCAGATGGCGAAACGGCAGAAAGATTTAAGGTCTGCGGCCGCGGAGAAATGCACCTTTCAATTTTGATTGAAAACATGAGAAGAGATGGCTATGAATTTCAAGTTTCAATGCCGAAAGTTTTGATTAAAACAATAGATGGCCTTAAGTGTGAACCTGTTGACAGGCTTTATCTTGATGTGCCAGAAGATTGCACGGGTGTGGTTATGCAAAAAATGGGGGTCAGAAAAGGTGAACTTGTTGGCATGACACCGCACGGCAAACGAATGAAAATG
Source organism: uncultured Clostridia bacterium (assembly GCA_944349535.1). Lineage (GTDB taxonomy): Bacteria > Bacillota > Clostridia > Christensenellales > UBA1242 > Caccovivens. Next base: position 23,144 of record CALVNA010000007.1, on the reverse strand, counting down.
GAGTTCACAATTCCATCTCGTGGTCTTTTTGGCTTTAAGAGCGAGCTTCTTACAGACACTCGCGGCGAAGGCATCATAAACTCAATCTTTTTTGAGTATCAACCTTGGAAAGGCGAAATCAAACGACGAGAATATGGTTCTCTTATTGCTCATGAAAATGGCGAAGCAGTTGTTTATGGGCTTTTCAATGCACAAGAGCGTGGAGATTTGTTCATCGGCCCTGGCACAGCTGTTTATGCAGGAATGGTTGTTGGCAGAAATCCTAAAGGTGATGATATTGTTGTCAATGTTTGCAAGAAAAAACATCTTTCAAACTGCCGTGCTTCAGGTTCTGATGACGCTTTAAGACTGACACCGCCAGTCAAAATGTCGCTTGAAGATGCTATTGAATTTTTGGCAGATGATGAAATCTTGGAAGTCACACCAAAGAGCATAAGAATTCGAAAAATTATTCTTGATCATAATATGAGACTTCGTGAAAAAGGCAAACTGTTAAGAGGAGAAGCTTAATGAAGCCAGAAGATGGAAGAAATTTAAGACGAAACTATAAAAGGCTGATGTGGTTTTTGATTGGCATTTTTATGCTAGACTTTTTTATCGTGTTTGTGCTGATAAATTATGCGCATCTGTCAAGTGTGCTTTCAGGCTTTATCGTCATCGTATTTACTTCCATTTGTTATTTGTGTTTTTATTTTATTTGTGCTAAAATAGAGAAAAAGAAAAAAGAAAAACAAGAAGAGGAAAAATATAAAGACCCTTTTACAAAAAAATAATTAAAGGATGGATGGTCGCATGGCAAAAGATTACAAAATTCAACCGCACAATTTGGAAGCTGAGCAGGCGGTGCTTGGCTGCATTTTGATTGACAACCAAGCCCAAATCGATGTTTTGGCTCTTATGCACGAGTCAGACTTTTATTCCGAAGCCCATTCGCAAATTTTTAAGGCGATGAACAAGGTTTATCAAAAATCTATTCCGGTTGATTTTGTAACGCTTACCGATCAACTTGAAAAAGATGGCATTCTTGAAAAAGTTGGCGGCATTGACTATATCATGGCCCTGACAAACACCGTGCCTTCTGCTGCAAACTTTAAGCACTATTGCGATATCGTCAAATCAGATTCTATCAGAAGAAAACTGATCAGATCAGGTCAAGAAATCATTGAAGACGCTTTTGAAAATGAAGACAAAGACAAATCTTTGCAATTTGCTGAGCAAGTGATTTTTGATATTGCCGAAAAAGAAGGACACTCAAGCCTTGAACACGTTGGGAGAGGAGACGGCGCAGTCAAAAAAGTTATTGACAAATTTGGAGAAATTGCCAAAGACCCTACCGTGCTGAAAGGAATCCCTACAGGTTTTACTGATTTTGACAAAATCACCAACGGGCTGCAAAACAGCGACCTTATTTTGCTTGCAGCACGACCAGGTGTTGGAAAAACCTCTTTTTCAATGAATATACTTGTTCATGCAGCCACAGAGCTTAATAAAAAATGTGCAATTTTCTCTTTGGAAATGAGCAAAGAACAACTTATGCAAAGGGCTGTTTGCTCGCTTGCAAAAGTTGACATGGGAAAAGCTTTAAAAGGCGAAATGGATGCTGAAGAGTGGAAACGAATTTGGGCTGCAAGCAAAAAACTTGAGCAAAGCGGTCTTTATGTTGACGACAGTTCAATGACCACACCGGCTGACCTTTTGTCAAAATGCAGAAGACTGAAAATGCAAGAGGGGCTTGATCTTGTGATGGTTGACTATATTCAGTTGATGACATCTGCAAGAAAAGCTGACAATCGTCAACTTGAAATCAGTGATATTTCAAGAACTCTGAAAATTGCAGCAAAAGAGCTCAATGTGCCAATCATTGTTCTGTCGCAACTTTCTCGTGCTGTTGAAAGCAGACAAGACCATAGGCCGCTTCTTTCTGACCTTCGTGATTCAGGCGCTATTGAACAGGATGCTGACATTGTGCTTTTCATCTATAATCCTGAAAAATACAACGATGTTCCCCAGGAAGATGAGCCTGGCACAGTTGAACTGATTGTTGCAAAACACAGAAATGGAGGCACTGGAACAGTCAAACTGCGCTGGATTGGTCAATACACAACGTTTGTCAATATCAAAGATAAAGTTTTTGTTCCAAAACAGACAAAAGTGCAAGCAAAAGACATATCACAGCAACCAGTTGACAATGTTGATATAGATGTTTTTGATGATTAAAGGAGAAGGAGATGGCAGAAGAAAAAAAGAAATTTAACAAAAAATGGTTGATTTTGATTGCAATTTTGGTGTTGATTGCCATTATCGTTGTCACCATAATTTCATGCTTGCCAGGCAATCCAGCAAGCACTGTTTCAGCTTTAAGAAATGAAGAGCAGACCTTTTTGCTGAAGGACTCTCGCACGAGAATGTTATACACAAATTTTGAAAACAAAGTTGAAAACAGCGATGTGCAAGTTTATTCAGACGAGATGGCTGACGTTGAGATCACGCTTGACAGCCTTTCAAAAGTGGTTGATAAATATGAAGATTACGCAGTCTTTTTTGAAATGAACGATTACTTCTATGACAACTACAGTCCGGCAACCAATGCGCTAAACGATTTGCAGTCGCACAAAGAGGCTTTCATCAGCCAGCTAGAAACAGTTGAAAGCGATTACACTGAAAATTCTGCGGATTTCCTTCGCAAATCTTGGATTGAGCTAAGAAGCAATTTTGTAAATATTTTGGAAAACTTTTCCACAACTTTTGAAACTTTGAATAATATTTTTGCAAACAGCTATTTTGGACTTGAGCAAAATCTTGCAACCAGACTTTCATTGAATGCCGCACATGATTTTACCGCAGCACTTTCAACATCGTTTTCATCACTTGCAAGCTCTGACACAGAAGATGTTGCCATTGCGCAGTATTCTTATCAAAGCGGAGCGATTGTCAATGCCTTTGAGAATTATGCAAACAGCTTTTTCGCAGGAGAGACAGCAAACGATAGCAAAAATTATTACCTTGACAGCTCCATTGCTTCTCAGTATCAAAAAATAGACAACTTCTATTCTCTTTTCGGCCAACAATCTTTTCAATCGGTCATCGCAAGTGCTCAGATAAGAGGAGAAGAACTCGTGTTTACTCAAACATTTGAAGGTGTGCAAGACGAAGAGAACATTTTGGCTCTTGTGAAAAACTTTTTAGGAGGCTATAATGGTTAAATCTAAAAGCAAAGTGATAACTCTCATTGTTTCAATTATTCTTCTTGCTTCGGCTTTTCTTTTGTTTGGATGCGAGCAAGGACCAACAACTGAGCAAATTCAAGAAAATCTTAACAGCTTTATACAGACTGAGAATGAGGCAAACTCTTTTTTAAGCGAAGATAACACATTGAAAAATTTTACAATGTATAAGGAAGCTGAACAGCCAGAGACTATTGACAACAACTATCAAAACCTAGTTATGATTGCAGTTGATTATATTGAAGATTATGCACGAAATTTTGAAAGTGAAGAAAATTTTGACTATTCTCTTATCCAGCAAAACCTTGATGCCTTGAATGCTTCATATGCTCAGACTCTGCAAGATTATCAAGATTTTATGCAGGCGCAGGACGCCAGCCAAATTGTTTACAACGGCTTTGCACTAAATTATCAAAACAGCGTGATTGATTTTGTAAACGATGCTTTTCAAACCGCTTTATCAATGAAAGATTGCTTAGCGCAAAACTTTGGATTGATTGATGATGATTTTGAAGAAATCGTAACAGTGGATCAGGCAAACATTTACCTTGACGCTGTAAGACTTGAGCTTGCAAATGACTATAGGCAATTTTTCTTGAGTTCTTGCAAAGGAGAAATTCTTGCTCAAAACGACATATATGCTGCCGTTTCAAACCAGTTACAAAGTTTGGCAGATATCAGAGATATTCTTGTTACAGCAAACAGAAGTCCGCAGTTTGTTACATTGAAACAAAAATATGATGCCATAGCTGAAGAAAGAGCAATAATGCAGACATGTCTTACAAACTTTTCTATGTATGATTTTGTAAACAGTTTTGATGGTGATATCAATGTTTATCAAACACAAGTGCAAGACGCAGAAAATTATTTGGAAAAAATTGAAAGTTATTTCTTTAACAGTCAAAATCAAGGCGCTCTTGGCAATTTTATCTTGCAAATCAGCACGCTTTATGCTTAATGAAATTTAAGGGGAAACATGAACAATTATCAGAAAATTGCAGATTTGATTTTTCCGGGCGGAATATCTGTCGATGAGATTTTGAAAAAATATCCACCAAGAAAATTGAAACAAGGGCAAGAGGTTACTCGTTTTGCTCCAAGTCCGACAGGCTATATGCATATCGGCAATTTTTTCCCAGCCTTTATCAGCTATAATCTTGCAAAGCAAAGTGATGGAATTTTCTATTTGAGATTTGAAGACACAGACTCAAAACGAGAAATCAAAGAAGCAAAAGATGTGATTTATGAAGTTTTGCAAAAGTTTGATGTTTTTCCTGATGAATATCAAACGCTGGACGGCATTGATGTGGGAAACTATGGCCCTTATGTGCAAAGCCAGCGTGCTGAAATTTATCGTGCGTTTGCAAAAAAATTGGTTTCTGAAGGCAAAGCTTTTCCTTGCTTTTGCAAAAAGACTGAAGGCAAAGAAGATGTTTTGCAGGCAAGGCAGACAAAATTTGACGAGGATGATGAAAAAGAGTATGACCCTTGCAGAGACCTTTCGTTTGAAGAGATTAAATCACACATAGACAATGGTGAAAAATTTGCAATCAGGCTGAAAACCAAAAATGATGGCTCGCAAAGAATCAAATTTTTTGATCTTATAAAAGGCGAAATTGAAGCCAAAGCAAACAGCAAAGATTTTGTGCTTCTCAAAAATGACGGCATTCCACCTTATGCTTTTGCCCATGCAATTGACGACACTCTTATGGGCTCAACTATTGTGGTGCGGGGGGAAGAATATATTTCATCAACACCAATGCATATTGAACTTTTTGAAGCTCTTGGCTTTAAACCGACTTGCTATTGTCACAATCCACTGATTTGGAAAATCGATGAAAGTGGCAGCAAACGAAAAATATCAAAACGAAAAGACCCAGAAGCTGACATGAGATTTTATTTCTCGCAAGGCTATCCAAAAGAAGCTGTGCTTGAGTATCTTCTCAATCTTATCAATTCAGGTTTCGAGATTTGGAGAAAAAACAATCCTGAAGAAGATTGGAGACAATATCATTTTGGAATAAAAGACATCACCACTGTAGCGCCAGTTTTCGACCTTGTCAAACTTAATGATATTTCAAAGAATATCATCTCTCAGATAAGAGGTGAAAATCTTTATCAAATGTGGCTTGAGTGGGCAAAAGAATATGATAAGGAACTGTCTCAAATTTTGGATAGTGATAAAGAAAAATTTGTCAAACTTTGTGTCATGGAGCGTGATGACAAGCCAAAACCAAGAAAAGATATTTACAACTTGAAAATGATAAAAGAATATTTCAGCTACGCTTTTGAAAGGCCAAAGCTAGAAAATTTGGCAGAAAAACAGAATTTTGTTGATTTTATTAAAGCTTATCTTGCTTCTTTTGTGATGCCAACTTCAAATGAAGAATGGTTTGAGCATATAAAGCAGGTTGCAGCACAAAATGGCTACGCTGTTGACAACAAGCTTTACAAACAAAATCCAGAAGCTTTCAAAGGAAACATTGCAAAAGCTTGTTTATTCGCAAGGCAAGCAATCACAGGACAAGATAATGGACCTTCACTTTACTATATCATCGACGCTTTGGGGCAAGCAGAAACATTGCGCAGACTCAAAATTGCAGCTGAATTGAAAATTTAAGAAAGTTGCAAGGCAGACTTTTTCACAAAGGCAAAATTTTTTGAATAGAATGCAATATGACAAAAGATGAAGAGGGGATTGGCATGACAGGAGCAGAAATGATTGCTCTTGCAGGAAGCATTGCAATGTGCATTTCAAACAAAATGACACCGCGAGAAGTTTGCCTGATGCGCACATTTTTTCAAGCCGTGGCATCAAATTTGGCAACGATCGAATATACCGACACACTGTGCAAAACCAAAAAATTTAAGCGCTAAAAATTTTAGCGTTTTATTTTGCCTTTTCAGGTTTTTGTGTTAAAATATTCTTGCCAGTTTGCAGGCATAATTTAGTGGTAAAATGTGTGCTTCCCAAGCATAATTCGCGGGTCCGATTCCCGTTGCCTGCTCCAAAATTATGAAAAAAGCTGTATATAATTCGCCACTTGGCAATATTGTGATTGAAATGGAAGGTCGATGTTTAACAGGGCTTTATTTTTCTGACGAAACTGCTCTTTCAAATTCAAAAAACAATGACAAAGCTTTGCGCAAAGTTGCGCTTTGGCTTGATGGATATTTTTCAGGCAAAAACAAGACAGCCGATTTTCAGATAAATCAAAAGGGCACTCCTTTTCAAAGGGCGGTGTGGGCAGAACTTGAACAAATTCCTTATGGCACAACTTGCACCTATGGGCAAATTTCTTCACAGCTTGCCGCACGCCTTGGCAAGCAAAAAGTTTCGCCACGTGCTGTTGGCAGGGCTGTCGGCTGCAACAAAATTGCAATCATTATTCCTTGCCATAGGGTAATTGGGACAGACGGAAAGCTGACAGGCTATGCGTGGGGGCTTGAGCGGAAAGAAAAACTTTTGAAATTTGAAAAACATTGCCGCGATCAATTTGATCTATAAAATCTGATTATGTAAAACTTTGCATCAGCTTAAAGCTTGCAAATGTCGAGATGTAGCGCAGCTCGGCTAGCGCGTGCGGTTCGGGACCGTAAGGCCGCGGGTTCAAATCCCGCCATCTCGACCAAAAAAAAGAAGACGTTAACGTCTTCTTTTTTAATCTTTATAAAGTTCTTCAGCCATATTTGCATAGGTTTCAGAAATAAGGTTCTCGTTTTTAAGATCTTCAACAAACATGCCGTTTATTTCTTTTGTCAAAGAATCTATTTTTGAATTAAAGTCCGAAACTTGTTGATTGAAATCGTCAATTTCCTTTTGAGACAACGAGTGATTATCAAATTGTTCTTGCAACTGTCTTCTCAAATCTCTCAATGTTTTAGCTTGAGCTTTATACTTTGCAAGCACCTCTTTCACAGCGTCATTAAATATTTTTGCAGCCTTTCCTTTGCCTTTTGATGTCAAATTCAAATTCAGCATCAAATCTCGCTCGTCTTGAGCTATGCCCTCAGGAAGTTTTTTCTTTTTCCCCACTATAGGAGAGCCTACAAGTTTATAGTGATCTTCTCGGATAGCGTCTTTTGCATTGTTAACAGCAAGAGTAATTTTCTTGACTATTAAAATTTTTTCAAGAGGTGCTTTGATTATGGAAGTTATAACCCCAGCAATTAAACCTCTTTGCAATGGAGAAAGGGTTGTGCTTTCTCCTGAAATAGTTTCGCTTGCCTCGCGAGCTGCGTTTAGAACAAGTTCAATGGCTTTTCCGTTGAACATGGTGTTCAATTCAATCATAGGGTTTGCGAAAGCCGCCAAAAGTTTGTCATCAACTTCTTTGTTGTATTGATCACAAAGGGTCAAAAATGCAATTTCAGATGCCAGCACTGCAAGACCAGAGTTATCATTTTTGAATTCAGGCTTTTCTCTTAATTCAGCCTCGATTTTACTCAAAGCATACGCGATAAGGTTTGAATTTTCGTCAAGATCAAAATTTTTGATAGCATCTTCAATTGTGATTGAATCATCGACTTTTTCATTGTTTTTTATCACAGAAACATTTTGCATACCTTCAATATAACTTAAATTACCCGCTTTATCTTCAATTGCCTTATAGTTTATGTGGTCAGCTTGATTTGGAATATAAGCCAAAGATGTTGCGGTCAAAACTCTGTCAAAAAGTTTTTCGGTTTTTTCTGCCAAATCTTTGTCAACATTTTTTAAAGCAGCAACACATACTTGAGCGAGATTTTGATTTGAAAATCTCAAATTTTCAAAACTGTTTGCAGCAAAGCCAATAAACTCTTCCAAATTTTTTATATTTTCATTTTTATCATTATTGGCATAAACTGCAGAAAAAGCAGAAAGAGCCAAAGCAGGAATCTTCATTGAAGGATTTTTTTGTAAAATTTCTTTATAATAATTTTCAAAATCATCAAAAAGTTTGTCTTCGCCATAAAGATTTGTGCAAAGGTCTTTTGCCACGCCAATCCATTCAGACTCTTTTTTGCTGCTAAGTTTTTTTGCAATGTCATCGCTTTTTGCTTGAAGAGAATCTGTAAAAGTTTTATCATTTGAAAATACTGTGACCATGCTGTTGCGCAGTGCAATTATGCTTGAAAGATCTGGCAACAAAGAAAGAAGTCCGAGAGTGGAGTGTTGCGGCAAATCAACCAAAAGCTCGCTGGTAACAGACAAAATATCATTTGGCTTGGTGTAAACAGTTTCCAAAAATTTCTTTAATTTATCGTTCATGATTTATCCCCCTTAAAATCATTATTACAATTTAATTTTCCTTCGTTTTTCTTATTATATCACTTTTTTTGCTATTTTTCAATACCTAAAAGCAAAAAAAAACGACCTTAAAGCACATAATTTTATATGATTTCAAGCCGTTTTTGTTAAAATTTTCATCAGTTACAACTATTTCAGCCGAAAAATCGTGCCGATGCTCGTTGTGGCAACATCAATTTTTAAATCTCGACCTTCTTCAATGCCGTCCTTTTGCAAAAAACCGCAAACAGTGGAATAGGCAAGGGATGGTGAGTTGTTTTCTTTACTAAGGTGTGCAAGCACAAATTGCCTTGTTCCGCTTAAAGCCAGTCTTTCAAGTGCGTCACTGCTGTCAACATTTGAAAGATGTCCGTTTGGTCCATCAATTCGTCGTTTTAAAGACAAAGGATATTTTGTGCCTTTATATAGCAGTTCTCTGTCGTAATTCGATTCAATATACACAAGTCGACTGCCTGATAAAGCAGAGATTATTTTGTCATTGAAGTGACCAAGGTCGGTTGCGACAGCAACTTTTTTGTCATCTTGCTCAAAAGAAAAACCAAAGCAAGGCACATCGTGTGGCAAGGCAACAGGCGAAATAACTAAATCGTTTATTTCAAATTTTCCATCAAAAACTTTTCTGTTTTTAAGTGGAACTTTTTTCAATTTTTCATCTAGCCCAACCCAAACTTGCTGATGTGCAAAAACAGGAATATTCAGTTTGCTTGCAAGCACATCAATGCCTTTTACATGGTCGCTATGCTCATGTGATACCACGATTGCAGTCAAACGACTTGGATCAATCGCCAAGGCTTTGAGCTTTTCTAAGGTCTGTGTTGCGTTTATTCCATCGTCAAGAAGCAATTTTGTTTTATCAGTTTCAATAAAGGTGCAGTTGCCTTCACTGCCCGAGCTTAAATTTACAATTCGCATAGATTGATGATATCATAAAAATGCAGAAAAATCAATTTTTAACACAAAATTTTGTCGAAAATTGGTTGTGGCGACATCTTTGCAAACAGCTGCTGGCTGGGCGGGCGAAAGAGACAATGCCAAAACTGTCATCATCCAAACGCAAAGACAAAACAGAGCTATGCCAACAAGCAAAAATATGCGATTTTTCACAAAAATATTTTAGCAAACGCTTCAAGTATTTCGCAGCAGAAAGCTTTTTGTTTTTGTTTTATTTTGGCAGTTTTTGTCAGAAGTTTATGTTTAGCAATTTTGCTTGACACAAATTTTTGTCAGTGCTAAAATGGTTGAAAAATCAAGGAGAAAAAATGAAAGAAAAATTTTATATCACTTCGCCAATCTACTATCCAAGTTCAAAATTGACAATTGGCAATTGTTACACCACCATTATTTGCGACACCATTGCAAGATTCAAAAAACTGCAGGGCAAAGATGTTTTTTATATGACTGGCACAGATGAGCACGGTCAAAAGGTTTTTGATGCTGCCAAAAAGACTGGCAAAGATGTCAAACAGCATCTTGATGACATCATTGCAGACACACAGCAGCTGTGGAAAATGCTTGATATTGAATATGACAAATTCATCCGCACAACTGATGAAGACCATGTTTGCGCAGTAAAGAAAATTTTTAACACCCTTTATGAAAAAGGATATATTTACAAATCCACATACAAAGGACTTTATTGCCTGCCTTGTGAATCTTTTTGGACACCAAGCCAACTTGTTGACGGCAAATGCCCAGACTGTGGTCGTGAAGTTGTGGAACAAGAAGAAGAATCTTACTTTTTCAAACTTTCCGAGTTTTCTGACAAACTGCTTGCACTATACAAAGAAAATCCAAAATTTTTGTTACCAACCAGCAGAGTTAATGAAATGGTTAACAATTTCATAAAACCAGGACTTGAAGACCTTTGTGTGAGCAGAACAAGTGTGAAATGGGGCATTCCTGTTGAATTTGACAAAAAACATACAATCTATGTTTGGATTGATGCACTTTCAAATTACCTTACTGGGCTTGGCTACCTCTCAGAAAATGATGAAAATTTCAAAAAATATTGGCCGGCAGACCTTCACATGGTTGGAAAAGATATTGTTCGCTTCCATGCAATCATTTGGCCTGCAATTTTGATGGCGCTTGACCTTCCACTTCCAAAACAAATTTTTGGGCATGGCTGGCTACTTCTCGGTGGCGACAAACTCTCAAAAAGCAAAAAGACAGAAACGATTGAATGCACTGACCCAAGAATTTTGGTGCCACGCTACAGCGCAGATGCAGTAAGATATTATCTTCTTCGTGAAATTCCTTTTGGCTCTGACGGAAATTATTCAACCGAAGCCTTGTTAAATCGCTTTAACTCAGACCTTTGCAACAATTTTGGCAATCTTGTTTCAAGAACTTTCTCAATGCTTAAAAAATATTTTAATCTTGAAATCCCTGCTGTCAGTGCTTATGACGAAAACGAAAAGCAGCTTCAGAGCAAGGTGATGTCTGAAAGAGAAAATGTTCAGCGATATATGGATGAGTATGATGTTTCAAAAGCAATCGCTTCAGTTTTTGACATCTTCTCAGAAGCAAATACCTACATTCAACTTGCTCAACCTTGGGCTGTTGCAAAAGAAGAAAATGGGAAGGAAAAACTGAAGGCAATCATGCGCAGTCTGCTTGAAACAATCAGGATTGGCTGCGAACTGCTTGCGCCTTTTATGCCAAACTCAGCAAAGAAAGTTTTGGATGCTTTGGGCGTTGAAGGCAAAGAGTTTTCAGATTTTGACAAATTTGAAGGGCTTCAAGAGGGGCAAAAAATCGCTGAGCTTTCCATTTTATTTCCAAGGCTTGACATTGCAAAAGAATTGGAAGAACTTTCTAAATTGGTTTAAACATATTGCAAAAAAGCAATATGTTTTTTTACATTATGCGGCATAGCAGGCAGGCAAGGATTGATCCCACGGTTGAACAAACAAGCGCCACAGGAATGGCATACAAAAGTTTTTTCACTTTTGTTTGCGACATATATATTGTGGTAACATAAAAGATAGTCTCGCTGCAACCAAGTATCACGCAAGCGCATCGTGAGATATAGCTGTCAGCGCCATATGCCACAAGCACGTCGTTTAAAAGTGCATAGCTGCCTGAGCCGGTGAAGGGCCTTAGCAGCACAAGTTCGATCAGCTCGGTTGGAATGCCCAAGAAATTGAAAATAGGGCTGGTCCATTGGGCGAGAAGAGTTGTTATGCCGCTGTAACGAAGCAGTGCAACCGCAATCATGATAGCTGCAATATATGGAAAAATATCAATCACAAGCGGGATTGATTTTTTTGCACCTTGAATAAAAGTGTCATAAGTGTTTACTTTTTTAAAATGGCTATAGACAAATATAAACAAAAAAAGGATAGGCAAAATATAGAGGCTCATTTTTGTCTCCTTTTAAAAATTTTATGACAAAGCTTGACAAGCACTATAGCTAAAACAGTTGTGCAAACGGTGGTTATAAGAGTGGGCAAAATTATGTCCGCAGCAGAAGTTGAGCCAGCAGCTTGTCTTAAGCCAATCACTGTTGTTGGGAGAAGTTGAATTGATGTGGCATTTATCACAATCAGCATTATCATAGCCGGAGATGCAACGGGCGAGCCGGTATCCATTCTTTTCATCGCCTTGATGGCAAGTGGTGTTGAAGCATTGCCAAGTCCCAGCATATTTGCTGAAATGTTCATGGCGATAAGCGCTTCTGTTTCAGGATCTTTGACATTAAAAACTTTCTTGATGACTGGATGAAGAATTTTTGCAAGCTTTTGACTGAGTCCGCTTGCTTGAACAAGCTCCAAAATGCCCATCCACACAGCATAAACGGCGCAAAGCTGGGCAGATAAGCTTAAAGCCTGCGAAGAGGCGTCAAGCATCTCACTTAAAACAGAGCCAGGGTCAGACCAGAGCAGAAAGCAAATTGACAAAAGAATCATCACAAGCCAAATTCTATTCATGTAAATATATATTCCTTTGGCTCTTGATTTATCAATAATTAGCGAAAATTGGTTTGAGAAAAAAAAGAATTTGACTTTTCATGGCAAAAAGACTATCATCTTTGTGGAGAAACGTATGTTTATTGACACCCATTGTCACTTGACTGACAGGCAATTTGAACATGATATTAAAAAGGTTTTGACTTTCTCAAAAGAATGTGGAGTCAAAGCTTTTATCACATCAGGATATGATATTGCTTCTTCTGAAAAAGCTGTTGAATTTGCTCTTCAGCATGAAGGGGTTTATGCAAGCGTCGGCGTCTATCCTGAATACGCAGACCTGCTTGATGAAAAGGCTCTTTTAAGCCTTGAAAGAATGGCGCAAAACGAAAAGGTTGTTGCCGTTGGTGAGATAGGGTTGCAGTTCTCGCAAGATTGTCCAGCAAAGGATGTTCAAATCAAAGCCTTTGAAAAACAAATTGAACTGGCACATTATCTGAAAAAGCCAATTGTTATTCACGCAAGAGATGCCATGGGTGCAATCATAGAAACGCTTGAAAAAAACAGAGACAAACTGACTTTTGGCGGAACGATGCACTGCTTTAGTGGCAGCAAAGAAAGTGCTAAAAGGCTGCTGGATCTTGGACTTTGCATTTCGGTTGGAGGAGTTTCAACCTTTAAAAATGCCTCCAATTTGAAGGAGACTCTTGAGTATGTTCCCATCGAAAAAATTGTGCTTGAAACCGACTGCCCTTACCTTGCACCACATCCATATCGTGGTCAGCGCAACAGTCCAGCCTTTATTCCAACCATAGCCGAGAATTTGGCAAAAATAAAAAACTTAACCGTTGATGATGTGGCAAGAATCACAACAAACAATGCACAAAAACTTTTTAAACTAGGAGAAAAGGATGCAGCACAAATTTAAAAAACAATTTGGTCAGAATTTTATTTCTGATGTCAACCTTTTGAAAGCCATTGTCAGTGATGCCAAGGTGGACAAAAATGATCAGGTGCTTGAAATCGGTGCTGGTGGTGGAGCTTTAACAAAATGGCTGAGTCAAGCGGCAGAAAAAGTTGTGTCATACGAAATTGATTTATCACTTGAAAGTCAGCTTTTAAGCTTGGGGCTTGAAAACGTCAAGTTTGTTTTTAAAGATGCTTTAAAAGCGCCGATTGAAGAGATTGAAAAAGATTTTGATGGTGGCTATAAGCTGGTTGCAAATTTGCCATATTATATCACTTCGCCCTTGATATTTAAATTTCTTTCACAAAGCTCAAAGGTCAAAAGCTTGACAATCATGGTGCAAAAAGAAGTGGCTGAGCGTATTGTCGCAAAAGCTGGCAGCAAAGATTTTGGTGTGCTTTCGTTGATGTGTCAGTTTTATTCAAACCCAAAAATCACGCGCAATGTTGGCAAGCAAATGTTTTTCCCACAGCCAAAAGTGGATTCAGCACTTGTGCATCTTGAAATCGATAAAAAAGGTGATATGCCAGGCGATAAATTTTATGAATTTGTCAAAAAATGTTTTTCAATGCGACGAAAAACTCTTATCAATAATTTGCAGGGTTTTAAAAATTTAAGTAAAAGCGAAATTGCAAAAAAACTGCCTGAATTCGACCTAAACTTAAGGCCAGAAGATTTTTCGCTTGAACAATACTTGCTTATGCTGGAAAAAATAGGCAATTAAAATGTTTTTATTTGCAAAATATTGTTGATATTTGTAATTATTTTTGTTATAATGAAGAAAATAGAAGTGATAAAGGGGGAAGTCTGTGAGCGCATATTCAATGCTTAACAACTTAGGTTTTGGAGATTGGATACTTTCTTGTTTTGACATCATTCCAAAAATTATATACTTGATGTATGCATGTCTTGCAAGTGCTGCCGATGCTATGCAACTTTTGGTGCGCAGACTTTGCGGTCTTGACATTTATTACCTTGACGGCGAAACTGTTAAGCTGACTGATCCTTTGACTGAATTTATAAACGGAATTCTTGGAATTGGCAATTCCTCTGGAACTATGCAAGCCCTTAACACTACATTTTGGTCTCTTGCTATTTTTGCTCTTATCTTGCTTGCACTGACTGCCATCGTTGCAATCATAAAAGCTCACTATAATGAAGATGTCGGTGCGACAAGCCCAAGCAAAATTTTGTATGGTGCGTTTAAATCAATTTTGACATTTGCGATTGTTCCAGTTGTGGTTGTGATCGGCTTTCAAATTTCAGGCTTGCTGCTCAGAACTCTTGACAATATCACAGCGGGCACTGTTTCTGAAGAATCAATATCAGGCATTTATGGCACAGACAACAACTTCGCTCCTGTTGGGGAACGCAATGGATCTGCGATCTATTCTTCCTACGATTTGTTTGGCTTTACGCAACCAGCAACAAACTCTCCAATTTCTGGGCAACTTTTCAGAGCGGCAGCCTATCAATCAAACCGTTTTAGATTGGGCACTTATACAACTTCAAATGTGAATGGCAATGGACCAAATCTTTCGATGGGTGTTTTCGGTGAAGGTCCAAGTTATGATTCAGCAGAAGACCAAAATGAATATCTTGCCTATCAAGTCGACTACGCATTTATGAACAGCTTGCAGCTTGAACGTGCTTATAGTTACACAACCTTGCGAGATAATGCGAATAATGCAGGGAACAGAATTGATGTAAGCAACGATTTCCATAGCGGTGACTCGATTGAAAGTTTTTCAAAATATAATGTTTCGTTGATTTGGGTTTATTATGACCTGTGGCAATTCAATTTTATTATTGCATTTGCAGGAGCAATTTCAGTTTTTGGTATTATGCTGTCCATCATCATTGGGCTTATGATGCGTCTTATCAAGTCGGCGGCAATGTTCTTGATTTATCCACCACTTTTGGGGCTTGCACCTATGGATAATTTCAAAGCTTTCAAATCATGGGCGAACGAATTTATCAAACAAATTTTGTCAGCGTTTGGTGCTATCGTTGGCATCAACTTGTTGTTTTTGATTTTGCCGTATGTTCAAGCAATTTCTTTCTTCAATCAATGGTTCCTTGACGGAATTGTAAACCTTGTTTTCTTGGCAACAGGACTTATTATGGTTAAAGACTTTATCAGTATGGTTGCGGGATTTGTTGGCGGCGGAGATGTTTTCTCGACCGGCGAAGGAGCAAAAGGACAAGTTGCGGGTACTCTCAAAAAGGGAACTATGGCAGCTGTTGGTGCAGGTGCTGGTTTCCTAGGTGCGTCTGTTGCATTGCCAGCCTTGACAGCAAGAGGAATTGCTAGACTAAACGCAGCACGGCAAGTGAAAAATATTGATGCAGACAAACAGCTTGTTTCAAACTACAGCAAAGCAGTTTCTCAGGCTAATGCAAGGGCCGATGCTGGCGAATGGAAAAATGACGAAAAATATATCGAACATATGACCTCTACAAACGACGACCTTAACACAACTTATCAAAACGCTTACCATTTAGCGCAAGGAACAGATGATGAACGTAAAAAATTTGCTCGAGAACGAGTTGCTCAGCAAATGGAAAGCACTGGCTTGTATAAGAAGGATGAGTTCGTAGAATTCTCTTCTAGAGATGAAAAACAAGCACTAGACGAACGAAGAAAACATCGGACTAGTTATTTACATCGTTACACCAGTCAGGGAAAGCACGAGCTTATTGAACAGTTGGGATCAGAAGAGGGCAGAAAAATTTTGCTAGACTCTTTTGACGATAAGAAAAAGGAAAAAATTCAAAGGAACTATCTTAACAAAGATGGAACACGATCTGCAGCAGGCGCCGGGGCAATGATGCGGAATATTGCATCTCAAACTTTGGGGCCACTTAAGTTGTTTGCGAAAGACATCACTGGAGCATTAAATCTTGACAAGTTGTCGGGGACCTTCAAAACATTGACCTTTGCTGCAACAGGCAGAGATTCTTTAGGCAACCAAGCTGTTAAGAGCACTGAATGGAAGCCTTCAGATCATGCAACCACCTCAAGAGCTAAACTTGAAGCAGAAGCAATCAAGCAAGGACTTCAAAAGGGAACTCCAGAGTTTGCCAATTATGTAAGAGACAAAACTCGAGAGGGTGTTGTTCAAGGCATCAAAGACGCTGTTCGTTCAATTGGAAGAGTTGTTATGCCTGGAGCTAATAAAGGTGCAGGAGAAGTCAAATATACCGGCGAGAAGTTGCAATCACAACAACTTAAAGCAACGGAAAAACAGATCAAAGCTTCTGAAACAACGAATGAGAAAATCGAAAGACTTATTAAAACCATGGAAAGCTTTATCAAAAATAACAACGGAAACAGCTAAGTTGACAATGAAAGAAACATCAAAGTGCAAACTTTGGTGTTTTTTGTTGCCTAAAGTTTGTTTATTTGCTAAAATATTGACATGAAAATCACTCAAGCAGAATATACAACCAGCGCAGTTGATCAAAAAGGGCTTGTCGATGACGGCAAATGTCAGTTTGCTTTTGTTGGCAGAAGCAATGTTGGCAAAAGTTCACTAATAAACTGCCTTGTGGGCAAAAAAAGGCTGGCAAAAACTTCGTCAACGCCAGGACTGACCAAGATGGTTAATTATTTTTTAATCAACAATCAGTTCTATTTTGTTGATCTGCCTGGTTATGGCTATGCAAAAACAAATCACGCAAACAAAAAAACATGGGCAAGCGTTATTGAAACATATTTGACCTGCAATCAAAACCTGCGCACTGTTTTTGTGCTGCTTGATTTAAGGCACAACCCCACACAGCTCGACAAAGACATGATAAATTTTCTTGTTTTTCATTCCATTCCTTTCAAGATCATTGCAACAAAAGCGGACAAAATTGCGAAGAGCAAAATCCCACAAGCATCAGCAAAACTAGCAAAAGAATTGGCGCTAAGGCAAGAAATGATAAGTGCAGTCAGCAGTGAAAATGGCTATGGCATCGACAAGTTGCTTGAATTTGTTGAAAGCAATCTCGAGGCAGGCTTATGATGAAGCTTTCAATCAAAGATATAGGTTTTGATGGTGAAGGCGTTGGAAGGGTTGACGACAAAGTTTGTTTTGTCAGATTTGCTTTGCTTGGCGAGAAGGTTGAAGCTCGGACTTATCAAATTAATGCCAAGTTTGTCAAAGCAAAACTTATCAACATTATTCAAGCAAGCGACAAAAGAATTCAGCCACCATGTCCTTACTTTGCAAAATGCGGCGGTTGTGATTTTCAGCACCTTGGCTATCAAGATGAATTGAGCATAAAAAAAGAAATTTTGCTAAGGCAACTTAAAAAATTGGGTCTTGATATTTCAATAAAGGTAAATGCTAGCCCAAAAGAATTTTTCTATAGAAATAAAGTCAAAATGTTTTCAACAGAAGATGGGCTTGCTTTCCACAGTGCATTTGATAATAGTTTAGTTAAAATTAAAAAATGTTTGATTGCTAGTCAGCAAATCAACAAAACGGTTGAGCTTTTAAGTCAATTTTTGCAAAAACATAATCTTTTAGGTAAAACCGAGTTTGTTGAAATAAAAGAGATTGACAAGACAATAGTTATCAATTTGTTTGTCAAACAAGCTTTAAATGCAGATTTTAATGATTTTATTAAGGATTTTGATTGCAAAATATATATTTTTCAAACCGAAAACAAACAGCCTAGATTTATTGTTGGCTCTGACAGCTGTTGTCGATATGCTCCAAATTCTTTTCAACAAGTCAATGATGATGTTGCCGCTTTGCTATATCAAAAAGTTTGCTCATTTGCTCAAAATAAAACTATTGCAAATTGTTACAGCGGGGCAGGAATCTTAAGCAAAATGCTGCTTGAAAGTGGCGCTAAAAAGGTCTTTGGGCTGGAACTTGGGCAAAGTGAACACAATGACGCACAAAGCTTGAAAAAACAATGCAAACTTTCTTCTATGCAAAATATTCAAGGAGATTGCGCTCACACGTTGCCAACGATAAAAGACAAGGTCGATCTTATTGTTGTTGATCCGCCAAGAGCTGGGTGCAGCAAAAGGGTGGTTCAAAGCATAAATGACTCTTCAGCTGCTGAGCTTGTTTATATCTCTTGCAATCATGCAAGTTTTGCAAGAGACATCGGTCGTTTAAACAATTTTCAACTTGACCAAATCGAGTTGTTTGATATGTTTCCAAAAACCGCTAATTTTGAAATTTTTGCACATTTGCACCGCATATAGTTTTTGATTTTTTCTTTTTTGTGTTATACTTATTTCAAGGAGAGTTTTATGTCAAAAAGATTTAGGCCACATTATATTGAATATCAAGAAGCTTTTGACCGCTTTGTTGAAGAGCGAAAAGAAATAAACAAGGCGCTTGAAAATGGCACAATAGGTCAGGCTTTTCAAAAC
The DNA here is from genome assembly GCA_944349535.1 of uncultured Clostridia bacterium. Classification (GTDB taxonomy): domain Bacteria; phylum Bacillota; class Clostridia; order Christensenellales; family UBA1242; genus Caccovivens. The sequence continues at coordinate 4,369 of CALVNA010000007.1, read as the reverse complement.
CTTTTAAACAAAGCGGCAAAAAATGATGCGGTTGCGATGGATGTTTTAGCATATTATTACAAATCAGGCATCACAAACTTTTTAAAAGAGGACTATAAAAAATATCTGTATTGGCAGCTTTTGGCTTGCGCGAAAGGCAACTGCTTTGCAATCGATAAAATGCAGTTTCTTTTCAACGCTTCGTATGATGCAATTGTTGAAGATGAGAGATTTGATGAAATCGCTTACAAAAATGATTTGACAGATGAAAATTATATGAATGTTATAGGCAAAGCTATTGCTAAAGTTATGGTAAAAAAATACCAAATCAACGCAGAAGATTTGGCAAATTCACAAAACGAGAGTCATCCTTTTCAAAATGAATATTTGGCTGAATTTCGCAAGGATTTAGACTCTTCATTTGAAGACATTATTGAAAAATTGAACTAAAAAGCAAAAAATCCTTTGCTTTTTATTTATTTTTCATAAAAATATTTTTGCAAAGCACCAATCTGTCGCTTATCATTCTTTCTAAAACTTGAGCATTGTTGCTGCTTTTGGCTAGTTTTATTAAAGATAATATCAGTCCGCTTTCACAACCAACAAAATGCAAAAACAATTTTGTTTTATCATAACTTGGCAAAACCACGTGCGGCAATTTAAGGCTATAGATTTCTTGCAATGTTTTGATTTGTTTGCTGGTCAGGCTGTAAAGCCTTGAGGTGTTTAAAAATCCACCCAAGCAAAAAAGAGCTCGACTTACACACGCAAACGAATGGAACATTTCGTCTATTAAGGCCGAGTCATCTTCAACCTTGATCAGCTCAATTTTGTTTTCTTCAATTGCTGTCAAATATTCTCTGGCAAGTTTTTCATATTCATCTATTGTAAGAATTTTGTCATCTTCATACAACATATTTTCCCTCTGAGTTTATTTATTCCTTTTATTTTTTTTCTGTTACAAAAAAACCCTGCAAATTTGCAAGGTCTCTTTTTTAAAACCTATCAAACGGATTTCTTGGCTTAAGCACAAGTCGATTTCGTTTTTCAACATCGTAATACAATTTTTCAGTATCAAGTTTCTTTGAAATTCCAATCTTTCTTCCAGCAGTGCTTTTGATCATGCAGTTTGTTGCGTAGAAAGGAGTCATCTTGTCTTTCACAATATCTTTGCCAAAAACTTTTGAAATAATGGTCCATCTTGGCATAGTTCTCAGTTCGCTTTCTTCAACGAGAGGTCTTCTCGACCTTTGCACGCTGGTGTTGGTTGTTGTGCCACTGTCGCCCTTGTCAGATTTTGATTTGCTTTCTTCTTCATGGAAGACGGTTGTTTCGCCGCAGGCTTTTGAGAAAGCCTGAATGGTTGATTCATCTTCTGACCCCAGGAATATTTGAATTTGGAAGTTGCCGCGGATGTTTGTTGCTTCGTCAGCGCCATATTTGATGTCAAGCTGTTTGTAAGACTGCAAAATGATTTCAAAGAATATATTTCTTGAACGAGCAACCGTTACCATAGTGCCAAAGCCTTCAACTTTTGGCATATTACCAAATTCATCGAGGATAAAGTAAACAGGTCTTGGCAATGTGCGTTTTGGTTTGCTGTTTGCAACATCAACAAGAGTTCGGTATAGCTGGCTGATGCAAAGCACTGCCAAATGGTGTCTTTCAACTTTATGATCAGGGATCCTTAAAAAGAAAGCTGTTGGCTGATCAGGTATTTCTTTAAAGTTAAGGTCTGTTGCACTGGTCATATATAAAATGCCTTCATCACTGAGTGTGCCAAGCATAGTTCCAAGTTGACCAAGGAAAGAGCGTTGTGTAACCGAGCTTGTTCCGCAGATTGTTTGCATAAGTTGATGAACGGTTGAATTGATAGGGTCTCGTCCTTCAGAGTAGGCAGACAAAGTTTTCAGAGCGCTTTCACGGTCTGACATCGTGGCGTCTCGAATGTTTGCAATTTTTGTTACATTAAAGAAATTAAATTTTTCTTTTGTCATGCCAAGGCGTGGGTCCCGGCTGTCTTCAAGCATTGCTTCCATGATGCCAAGCACGAAATCTTGGCAACCACGCGACCATGATGGGTCTTTTGCACCTTCATCCACTGGAGCGATTGCAATAGCAACATTTCGCAGTTCTGCTTTTGCTTGCACTTCAAGCTGCCTTTTTCTCGCTTCAAGTTCTTTTTTCAAAATCTCGTTGTTTGGGAAAGCTTTGCCTTCAAAGCCATACCATACATTGCCATATTGAGCATTTCCAATATCTTCAGCCGCAAATCTTTTATAGCCAACTTCTTCTGGCGAAATATCAGTAAATTTTTTGACCTCAGAAGCAAGTTCTGTCGCTCTGTGATATAGGTCAAAAGCATTCTCCATAGGGTTCCATCTTGAAGAAGTGAAAGGGTCTTCAAGGTCGAGCACCATAATGCGATAGCCTTCTTCTTTCAAAACATTTGCATGATCTCGATACAGTTCGCCTTTTGGGTCAGATATGACCATACTTGGTTTTTGGCCGCTGTGAGCAAAAATTCTTATTGTTGGGCTTACAAGAATTTGTGTCTTACCAGTTCCTGTAGTTCCCAAAACAAGCGCGTGCTTTTCCTCTTGCATACAAACATTGTAGTTGATGCCTTCTTGCTTTAAATAGAAAGGGTAGCCTGTGTGAGCAAGCATTGACAGATTGCGCCATGATGTAAAAATAAGGTCTTTGTCAGTTCTAAGATCATTCTCGGTCAAAAATTTTGAATCGTGATTGATTTCAAATGTGTCGCCTGCTGAGGTTTGTCCTTCGTTTTTATATTTTTCTTTTGTTTTTTTCGTTGAAAGACCAAGAATAATTCCGCCAATAAAGCCGATCACCATCAGAATAAACCCCATCTCAGAAGTGAGGGCCTCTTCAATCGGCATGGTCATGCTTGATGTAAGATAGGTGATTGCAACTCCTATTGCATAGCCAACGATTGCAAAAACCAGAGCGAAGATCAAAGACATTCTCAATTTTTTCATATACTCTCCTTAACTCTTAGTTATAGAATAGCATTAAAATAAAAAAAAATCAAACAAAATCGTTAAAAAGAGCGGCAAAAGCAAATAAACAGATAAGCCAAGCTGAAAATTTGTGTTTTTCTTTTGCAAAAATTTTGCAATGAGCTATAATGATAAAAAGGGGGAGAATATGCTGAAATTTTTAAGCTATGTCAAAAGCAAGAGAAAACTTTCTAGAGAATTTTTGAAAGACGAGCAAGGCAATCCTTATCTTGAGATTGAAATTCATGACAAAAGCGAAGTTGTTTCGCCTTACTCGGTGGACGGAAAGCAGAGCATCAATGTTGAATTTGCAAGCCTTCTTGACAACGTGGGCAAATCGTTGTCGCCAAAAGACAAGTTGCATCTTAACATAAAAACAGAGAATTGGAAGGATGAAGAAAAAGAAGATTTTTCTTTGGCCATAAAAAACTATTTTGCCAACAGTTTGATTGAAACGCAGCGCAAAATCAGCAAAAATTTTAAAATTTTTTGGATTATGGTGGCTTTTTCATTGTTATTTATAGGGGTGCTTTTTCTTGCAGACTATTTTTCGGCTCCATTTATTGTGACTGAAGTGATAGACATCATCACTTGGGGATTTGTGTGGGAAGCTGTTGATGTGATTGCCTTTCAGCGGACTCTCTATCGCTACGAACTTGAACACGACCAGGTGATTTACAACATGAAAATCACTTATGCTAGGCCTGCAAAGCGCAAAACCAAAAAGCAAAATTCGCCCAAAGAATCAACCGCAAAAACAAAAAACTCATAGCCTTTTGCTGCGAGTTTTTTGTTTAAAAAATTTTGTGGCAAAAACTTGCTTTTTTTGTTGGCAAGATATATAATGTTTATGCTCAAAAATGCACCTATGGTGAAGTGGATATCACAATCGACTTCGGATCGATTATCGAGGGTTCGAGTCCTTCTAGGTGCACCATTAAACCTTTATAAATAAAGGGATTTAGTCACTTTTGTAAGTCGCTGAATTTTTATTGTTAGCAAAAAAATAACCCCTAAAAAAGATAAAAATCTTAATTTAAGCATTCGAAATTTAAGTGTTTAAAATAACAATTTTTTTATGAAAATGCTAAAAAATGGTCGATTGCTACAAATTTGCAACAAATTTTTCACAAATTCATGCAAAAAACTTTATTTATCGCATAAAAACGCATAGTGTCGTATAGTGATTTTTTTGCAACATTTTTGTAAATGAAAAATTTAAATTTATTAAGTTTCAACATTTACATCTCAAAATCTTTTTTTTGCTTTAACTTTTTCTTCTCTGCTAATAATTTTTCTAATTTTTCAATATCATCATCTATTTCTTCTTTACTTTGCTTTTCTTCGGTTTTATCAAAAGACAAAGC
>CALVNA010000006.1 GCA_944349535.1 uncultured Clostridia bacterium | reverse complement strand
ATTTTTGTACTCTTTAAAACCCCTAAAACCCTTTAAAATAGTGGTATCTTTTAGACTTGAGCAAGTAATCCGTAGACAGACGCTCTATCCAGCTGAGCTAATGGCGCATGATTTATTTTTGAATTCTTTTTTATGGGAGAAATCGAACCCAAGACCATCTCTTCCGTAGACCGTCGTGATATCCATTTCACCACAAACGCTTGAGGCTTTTGTTGCTCTCTTATTATAGCACACGCAAAAAAAATTTGCAACAAATATTTTCATTGCAAATTTTTTATTTTAAAATAGTGAAGAAAGAAGTCTCATGATGGCTTGCAAAAATTTTGTGATCCAGCGTTTTTTCTGGAAATAATTGATGCCCACTTCTTTTGAATTTTTTAAGTCCTGCTTAAAAATCTCTTCATATTGTTTGTTGATTTGTTTTGAGTATATCACTACTGTATCTTCAAAATTAAGGCCAAAAGAACGATTGTCGGTGTTGCATGTGCCGATTGAGACTTTGTTGTTGTCAACAAGCATGGCTTTGCTGTGCAAAAATCCTTTATAAAGATAAATTTTAATTCCCAGCTCAGCCATCTCCTTAAGGTATGAAAGTGTGGCAAGGTAAACTGTTTTTTTATCAGGTATGGCAGGAACCATTATTCGAACATCAATCCCACTTTTCACAGCAATGCGAAGTGCTGAAAAGAAAACATCATCTGGAATAAAGTAAGGCGTTTGAATATAGACTCTATCATGCGCATCAGTGATCATTTTGACAAAAGTTTCTTTGATTTTTTGCACATTGCTGTCTGGTCCGGAAGAGACTACTTGAACTGTTGCACTTCCCTTGATTGTAGGTGTCGGAAAAAATCCATTTTCAAGATAAAGCTTTGCTGGCAAACTTTCATTGACGGTATAACGCCAATCATCTAAAAAAATGTTCTGCAAGGCATAGACTCCGCCGCCTTCTATACGCACATGGGTATCTCGCCAAGGATTAAGCTTTTTGTGCTGTCCCATATGATCATCGCGAATGTTTATGCCGCCAGTATAGCCAATTTTGCCGTCAATTACCACGATTTTTCTATGATTTCGATAATTAAGTTTAAGATTTATCAATCTTATATGCATAAATGGCGGAAAGAACTCTCCCACCTTGCCGCCTGCTTTTTTAAGTTTGTTGAAAAATCTGCGTGGCGCTTTTCTTGAACCTATAGAGTCATAAATCAGTCTTACATCCACACCTTCACGAGCTTTTTGACAAAGCAGATTCATGATTTCTTTGCCAACTTTGTCATCGGCAAAGATATAGTATTCAATATTGATCGAGTGTTTTGCGTTTTTGATGTCTTGTTTGAGCGCTTCAATCTTGTCTTTACCGTTTGTGAAAATTCGAATATCATTGCCTGGAATTGGATAAGAGCCAAAACTATAACAAAGCGTTACCAGTTCTTTATCCTCCATCAAAATGCCGTCAAGCTTTGCCTGCTCAAGCGTTTGAATTCCCTTGATATTTTTTATGATATCTCTCTCTGAAATAGCTTTTTTTCTTATCATTCGACGGGTGCGCAAACTGAGTCCGCTGCCAAAAATGACATATAATAAGAACCCAATTATTGGCAAAAACGTCAAAACAGTCAGCCAAGCAATGATGTTTTGCGGCTTGCGTTTTTCAAGAAAGACCATAAAAATCAAAAGAAGAAAGTTGATGCAAGCAACGCAAGTCATTAAAACGGTAAACCAATGCATAATTCTTTCTCCTTTTGATAATTTTTATGATATTTTTTGATATGAAACCGTGCGAATTGAAAGCATAGAGTTTGCATAAATCAAATATGTTTCGGCTGCAAAATTTTCATCTTGATCAAAAGCGATATTATCTGTGGTTATAGAATCCCCTAATGATAACACAAGACCACCTTCCGTAATTGCTGCTTCGCCAAGTGTAAAACCACTGACAAAAGCTCCATCAGAATCGACGACGCAAACTTTTAATGAGCTATAGTTTTGAACCGCTTTATAGCCAAGCAAAGCTGCAATAGCAAAACTTTGGCTGCTTGCTTGTTCGCTCTCGTTTTCAAGTGAAATTCTGTTAAGCTCAACTTCGCCATTATACACAACAAGTTCTGCGCTTGTCTGCGGTGGAATGCTGATTGTTTTTGAAGCATTTGAGTAGTAAGTCCCTTCTGGTAAAATTTCTTTTAACGTTACATCACCCCCAGAAGTTTGGGTTGAAGGAGCCGGATAAACTCTGATATCTTCCAAAAGCTGCATCTGGCTAAGCTCTGTGCCACCCCAGCTTCCATCAATACCGCTGACCTTCTGATAAATCTGCACTGTAACATAGTGGCTGTCTGTAAAGCCTTCTTTCAAAGTTATTGCTCCAGTTCCCGCATCAATGCTTGCAAGACCTGTTCCACCGCTCGTTCCGTCAGAAGTGATGTTGAAATACAGGTTGTCGCCAGAGTAATTTGCAAGTGGATTATCTTCTTTGAGATCACCTTTTTCAACTTTTGTATAAGTTACTCCTGCTGCCCAAGTGCTGATTGAGATTGGATCGCTAGCCCCCAAAGGCAATGTATAGATTGAAGTTGGGCTTTCGATTGAAGCAAATGTGCCTGTAACGCTGAACTGATGTGTATAGCGATAAGCCTTTTCGCCCCAAGAAATCACATAATACTGATTTGTTTGGCTTTGACCAGAACTTAACTGATAATGGCTTGCAACTGTGATATAGTCAGTTTCGATTTCTGCGATGTCAAATTCCAGCTGTGGATAATAGTAAACACCATTATAGCTTATTCTAAAGTTTTCATGGCTTCCCACCAAATCAGCTGCTGAGATTGTGATCGTTTCGTTCTCGGCGGTCAATGAAATGTCGTATCCGCCGTTGACAGAATCATAGTTATAGCCTGCAAGAGTTGTGTAATTCGACCATGCTGAGCCATCAAATGTTTCAACTCTGAAGTAATTGACATCTGCAACCTTAGTGAAGGATGTTTTGTTGGTTGAAGAAACTTCTTTGTTTCCGCCATTACCATTATTGCCGTAATAGAATGTTGCATTGTCGTCATGCGGCGTGATTGTGATTGTGCCGCCAGTCAACACTCGATTGAACGCGCCAGAAAGCGAACTATAGTAAAGACTTTTATATGTAGTTGCAGCATTTCCAGCAGACAAAGTTACCGTTTGCGGTTTTTCTTTATTGATATCAGTAGGTGTATAAGTCAAATCAAATCGAGTGGTGCTTTGCCTTTCAACAGCGACTGCAAGAGTGTCGTCGTGAATAGTATAGTCTAAAATGACACCATCGTTTTCAAGAACTTCATTATCTGTAACTTTTATATAATCTTTAAGAGTAATTGCTGTGTTGTCAGCTGCATATTGATGCTCAGCAGTGATTTGAGATGTTTTGCTTAAAGTGATTTGTTGTTGCATCTGATAATACTCGATGTTGCTAGAATCACCAGCAGGGGTGTATTTCAAAGTTACAACCATTGTGACTTGCACGCTGTTGCCGGTGCCATAAATCCAAGTCTTATCTGAATATATTGTTGGCAATGTTAGTGTAGTATCGTCGCCCACGTTATAATAGCCGCCAGTATTATCTGTGCCTCGTGCATTTGTGAGTCCGGAAGCTGAAGAAGCAATCTTTTTACCAGAAGAAGAATACTTTTGAGTCCCAACTGCTTGATCTTGATAGTAATAAGAAATGCTGTCAATTGTCACGTCAACAAAATTTGGAACTTTCAAATATTTCTGACTTTCTGTGCTGTTGAGATTGAATGTTATACCTTCACTCTGTCCCACAACGTTGTTTTCATCTTTACCATAAGCTGTAAAGTTAGGAGATGTGCCGACTTTTTTTATTGAACCACCAAAGTATTTTTGATTATTTGCGTCGACTGTAGTCCCATAATACTCTTGATCAAATCCCCAAGCTTCCATATTTTGAATCAAAATCACTTGAGCGTTTTCTGACGAAGGCCGCTGCTCTGGCTGACTTGTGATCACAAGATTTCCGCCTTGTTCCCCATTTCCACCATCTTCAAGTTGAACTGTCAATTCCTCATAAATTGCACCAAAGGCAACCTCTTCCCCTTCAGTAAGCGACAAAGCTCCTGAGATTGAAGGATTTTCAGTGTTGCCAGAAGAAAGTGTGAAATACAAATCAAATTGATAGCCATAGTCGTCTTTTGCCACAAGGTGATACTTTTGCTCGCCAAATTCAACCGCTTTAACGCCTGTGAACACGAGAGAATCGTCATTTTTGTTCCATGTATACAGACTTGGGTTTGTTGAAGAGTCAGGGGTCCAATTGTTTGCCATATTCAATTTGGCTGAGATGTTGCCTTTAATGTTATAGCTGCCCATTTCATCCACTGTCATTGTGTAGTTGAAATTTTTAACTGAAAGCTCAACACCATCTGCAGAGTTTTCGTGAACAACTGAAAGATATGGCTCAATTGTTGTTGTTGGTTCGCCGTCAGTTGTGGAAAGGGGATAATCTTCTCCAGCAAGCACTAAGGCGCTTGTGTCGTCTGGCTCAAACACATAAGGAGAATCTTGATTTGAGAACCTTAAGCTCTCGCCCAAATCAACCTCTCTGCCGTTGACTTCAAATTGATAGTCTGGCAAAACCTTGACTGTTACTGTAAATCTTCTATTGAAATCACCCACCGTATATTTCAAGGTGAAAGTCACATCTTTTCCTTCATTTGGTGCGCCGTTGCCGGTAAGCTCAATGTCATAAACTATGTCAGTTCCACTATACTGAACAGGCGAAATTCCAATATAGCGCTGCCCACCTGTAGTTTGATTGCTATTGTCGCTTTCAACAAGAGTAAAGCCTGCTTGTCCGCTGACCATTTCATCCATGGTTATTGCTTGTCCTGTTGATTTTCTGGTGATGTCAAAAGCATCTACGATGCGGACTGGTCTTTCAACTTCAATCACCACCGAGCTGCCTTCTCCAGACATTCCAACTTGTATGTCAAGGTCTGGCATATATCGATATTGCAACTCGAAAGTTTTTTTAATCTGATTTTCAGTTTCGCCATTTTGAGTTTCGCTATTTTGAGATTCGTCTGTTATGCCGCCATTTGAATAAGTGAATGTGAAGTGATCAACTCCTATTACCGCTTCGTCGCCAAGAGGAGTATCCTTGTTGATCGAGAAGTCGCTAAGACCTTTCTCTGTGATGTCTTCTGGAGATGTGAAATACTTAATCATTGAGCTATATTCGTCATAAGCAACGTCGTAGCCTGCATAAGTCAAAGTTATTCTTGAAGAAAGCTCAAAGGAAGTGAAGGTTGAGCCAAACACATTTTGATTTGAGTTGTTTGTTTTAAGATAAAGAAGAATTTCTTGTTCGGTTGGGGTTTCCTCTGTAAAACTGTCTAAGGCTTTTTGATAATAGCTGTCAGCAAACATATATGCCTTGTATTGACCGACAGTTAGGTCTGTAGCCAAGTTGTCAACAAGTTCAGTCAAATCGCCAAGATCATTTGAGCCTAAATCAAGATAGATTGTTCTGCCGCCTTGGTTTTGAGAAACAAAGTTTTGAGAAAGATTTATCACTTTTGATTGATAAACTCTGTTGCTTGTTGTTTCAAAGAAGATATAATAGTCGCCTGCTGCAGCATTGTTTGAAAGAGCTGCTTTTGCCATTCTGTTTTCTGCAAACAGATTTTCTGAGTCAGTTTTGTCAACATAAACATTTTCGTATGGGCTGCTGTCGGCTGAAATGTTGTTTGATGCGGAATTGACTGACAGAGTAAAGAGTGAAGAATCTCTGATTTCAATTGTGTAAGTGATAACAAAGTTGTTATAAGAAATTGAAAGGTCAACAAGACTTTGCCCGCCGCTTGAACCCCTTGTGAATGTGATTGTGTCAGTAAGACCAATTTTTGAATCTACTCTTAATTCTTCATTTTCTCCTTCTTCATTTTCTCCTTTTGTAACCGTTGCGTTCGTGATGCTTGAGATTATGATTCGTTTTGCTATATCAATTGAGCCAGTAGGTCTATAACTGATATTGTCATCATCGTTTGAAGCATATTCAACTTTGATTCTTGCTTCATCTTCAAACACAGCGGCATGACTTAAGAAATTGTTCCCAAAATTAGCAAAGGTTGTGCCGCTTTCAATGTATTCACGGTCAAGCATCTCTCCATCTGGTGAAGGATAAACAGCTGCTATACGCACGCTTGGGTGTATCACGAAAGTCACATTGACAACAATTTGCGTTGAATCTTGTTCTGTCTGAGCGCTAGTTCCACTAAAGTTTGGCTCCACTGTGATTGTGATCGGAAGAGTGATTGTGGTTTGCGTGCCAACTTGATTGAATTTGATTGAAAGAGTTTCTCCGTCTTCTATTGATGCGATTGCTGACTGCTCAGCAGTTGCTGAAAGTGAAATTGTGCTGTATTTTGCCGTGCCTTCAAGCAACAACCCTTCAAGCAAATCTGATGCAGCAATATTGATTGTCTCTCCGCCGATCACTGTGTCAAACTGATTATTTATTGTTGCAGATTCTTTCTGAGTAAGGTTGGCTTGAACTGTGAAATCTTTAATAGTGAAGGTGTAAGATTTGTTTTCGCCCCAAGAAACAATCAGTGTCAAATCTCCAGTCAAATTTTGAACAACTGAAGCAAGTTGCAATCCAGAATTGCCGACGCTAACAAATGCTGAATAATCAATGTCGCCATTTACAAAAGAGTCAAACCGTACCGTATAACCTGAAACCGCTCCAGTGCCACCATTTTCTGTGATTGTGAAAATTTGATCCCAAGCAACATTGCGTCCACCTATAAAGCTTTTTCCTTTAATATCTGCTTGAGCATCCGCTTTGAAGGCAAAGTTGATTGTTGCAAGTTCTCCCCTTTCGGTAAAGAAAGTTGAGCTGAAATTGAACTCTCTTGACAGATAGGTTGGATAAGTTACTGTAAACTCTCCCGACACATTGTCATAAACAAATGTGAAAGTAAGATCATTATTGTATATTGCTGTGAAAGAGTTGCTATTTCCTGAAACCGTCCATTCTTCACCTTCAGGTTTATGCAAGTTGAAGAAGAGCAGTCCTGGTCTTGTAGAGCCAAGATGCGCATCATCACCTTGCTGCCACCCTTCAATAAGGAAGAAGGAGCGAGTTTCCTCTCTTGGATCTGTTTGCGATGTTTGACCGCCGTCAGTCCAATCATTAAGGACCCAAGTATAGTTTGTCAGTCCATTTTCGGTGTTGCCATCATGTTGTGCACGAACGGTATATTCTCTGTCGTCATTAAGAACAAAGTGATAGTCGATTGTTCCGCCAACAACTGAACGAGCGTTTATGTCTTCACCGCCGTTGTAAGAGCGACGCACAACAATTTCAATTCGATCGCTTGTTTGTGGATAGCCAAGCACAAGTGTTGAATTGCCATTTAAGTTTGTGATGTAAGCATTGATATAACCTTGCCAGTCTGCAGGATTTGTAAAAGCGTGATCAATCGATGCAACTTGAACAGACACGATTGAATCTTGATAGGTTAAAGTATCTCCAATATCATCACCATTTTGCAAAATTTCAAATCGTGAATGTCCGTTTTGGGCAGTTGTCTCATCAAATTCTTCATCAAGATTGACTGGTTGTTGTGAACTTGTGATGGTGATGTATTCTGCCGATCCGTTTGCCGAGTAAGGATAGTTTGGCCGCGAAACTGTTACGTCAGCATTGACTTTTAGCAAATAATTGAATGTGCGCGTTGCGCCAGAGCTATTTCTGAGAGTGTAAGTCAATGCAAGATAAGCTTCTTCATAAGCAACTGAAAGATGATTGAGTGAAAGCTCTCCGCTTGCCACATCAAAGTTTTTGAAAAGACTGCTTGGCAAAGCCTGTCCAACAGCGGCACCTTCACTGAGCGAGAATGTGATGTTTTCAGGTCGGAAAATGCCGTTAAGGTTATCGCCTGCAATATCTAGATCTGTGATTTTGCCGGCATCAATTTCAGTGCAAATTCCTTCTTCATAAAGCTGCTCGGCAGATTTCATTGCATTTTCTAGCGATGCCTCTGCTTTTTGCCCTGCGTATGACACAAATGTTGTTCCGATTTGAGAAACGATAGTAGGCACTGCAACATCGATTGTTTTTTCGCCAGAGGTAAATCTGAGCAAAGTATAAACGTTTTGATTGCCATAGCCATAAAGCAAATCACCTATTGCATTTTGCGAATTGTATGTGAGTTGATATGTGCCAGCAGCATTGAAAACATTATAAATCAAACTAAGGTTATTGCCATTTTGGCTGTCTCGTTGCTGTGGTGTGATTGAATAAGCAGTTTCATCATCGCTGACATAACTGCCAACTGAGTAAATCTCTCCTGGCACAACAACCATATAATGCATCTGAGTGTTGTTTACGTTGTTGAAAACTTGATGCGATGTGCTTGCTTCAGTCAAGCTTCCGGCAACTTCGTTCCAGAAATTCTCTGGCAAAATGATTTGGATTTCAACTTCTTGACTATAATAATTTTCTCCAGCTTCTTCCAAAGAAGCAGCTCCAAAAACATAGACAATAACCTTTTGAGTTAAGCTTGTTTGGCCATAGTCAAAGCGTATGTTTTGAGCAATATTGAATCCGGTGCCATTTGTCACAATATAGTTGTTGTCACTTTCTGGCAGTGCGAAGCTGTAATCTAAGCCACCGCTCTTTCCTTCTATTTGACCGACTGTGATGAAACCGCCAAACTGTTGCTCGCCTGTTTCAAAGGCTGAAACTTGAGAAGAATCTGTGTTTTGCACACTGATATTTCTTTTTACAGTAAAATTGATGATGCTTGAAACAGCAAAAACATTGTCAACTTCTGGTCTGAATGTTACACTGAAAGTTTGGCTCTGCCTGTTGAAAATGTGATAGAAAGTTATCTTGCCTGCATCAATTTTTCCCACTGCATCAGCTCTTGCTTCATTTTCAACAACATAGCCATCTCCTGCTTCGTTTGGCACGATATAGCCTTCGCTTAACAAGCTGGTAGGATATCCTTCTGCAACATATGCGTTATAAGAAATTGTTGTTTCTATTTCAGTTGCGACATTTGCATCAATATCATCTACACTTGTTGGAGCGGAAAGGCTGTCAATGTTGCTTCTGATGTTCAGCACAAAGCTATATCTTACTGCTCCGCTTTGATCAGTTGCAAGCAGAGTTATTGAGTGGAGGGCTGCAAAATTGTGATTTATTGAAATGCTTTCTATCGAAATATTCTGCAGAGCTGTTTGTGAAAGGTCTGGTTGAGCCTCGCCGTTTAACCCCAACATTCCATTCTGCCCAAACAACTGCTCAAGAGTCGCTTCGTCTTTGCCTGTGAAGTATGTTGGATTAAGCCTGAAAGTGATGTTGTCGTTATATTCATTTGTCTCTTCAGTGCCACCGCCGACATAGAATTTGATCAGATTGTCAAGAGTAAGGGCTGCCCCGGCAGCGCCGTATTTTTCAACTAAAATTTCTTCTTCAATCGAGCCCTGCCCAGTCAAATTATTTGCGTTATTTGCGGTTGGGTCCAAGTCTGTGTCATACAAAATACCAGTTATGCCTGTTGCGCTTATCTCAAAACTGATTGTGTTTTCAGCAGGTACTGCCCCACATGAAATGCCCAAAACGGCACTGCCTTCACCTGAGAAGCTAAAGCCATGCCTGCTTATTCCATCAGCTCCAGTTGTGATTTGCAAAGCTGGATTGTTGCTTGTGAAATACCAGCTGTTTGCGAGAGTGTCATCTCTACCATGCTGATCGGTTGTTGTTATCGCACCGGCAATATTTGAAATAAGGGTTGACAAATCAATGTCTCCATTATTGATTTCAACAACAATTTGACCATCGGTGCTTAAGGTTTGGCTTACAGTATAAGCATTTGAAATGTTGTCCATGCTCAAATCAACCGTTTGCGCTTGTGGTGTGTAAAGAGCAAGAGAGCCGCCGTCGCTAAACAAATTCTCAAATGGCCAGCTCAAATTGTTTGAACTGTTTTCTAGATCGGTAAAATCAAGTCTTGCTTGAGTGATAGCCATATCGCCTTGGCTGACTGACGAAAGATTGTCTGCTTGCAAAGTGTAAGTCAAAGTCAATGTTCCGTCTTGATTTGTTTCAGCCGCCAGCGAACTGGCATTTTGTATGAAATACGAAGTGATATCACTTTCGCCTGAGAGCAATTTAAGGCTTATATGACCATTATTAAACTCTTCTCTGAATACCTCAACAGAGTCTGCCGCAATGGTAAACTGAATTTGCAATTGGTCTTTAACTGTGTTGTCGCTTGCAGTAGGAAAATAAACTGCACCAGAAATTGCTTCAAATTCTTCGCCGCCTGCTGCCTGATATAAGATTGAACTGTTTGTTACAGAGTTTCTATACAATGTTTTTGAAACATCAAATCGTATTGGAGATTCAACAATTTGCACAATCTGATAAAGATTGTTATCGTCAAACCCATTAGTGGTTGCAAAATACAAATTAAACTGCCCAACATCACTGATAATCAAAACATCATTTGTGATTGTGAGCGGAACCAAAATCAAACTGCCATAGTTTGTGGAATAATTAGCAGCAAACTCTTCTTCAATTTGTCCGTCAAACATTTGCGCTGCTTTTGCAACTGCTTGCTCCAAATCCAAACCTTCAAACGAAACAAAATATTTTGGAGTCTGATAAATATTCTCGCCTGGGATCTCAGTCAAACCTTCAAGCGAAACTCTTGCAGGGGTTGGCTCAGATGAGTTTGGTGCATAGGTTAATGTGATGTTTCGGTTGGATGAATCAGTCCAAGAAACAGCTTCTTCTTGATGCTCTATCGTTTGCAATGTGATGGTAGGCTGAACTGCCCCATTATTATCTGCAAACAAAACATAATCTCCATTTTCATTTTCAAGCAAAAGACTGACTGTCATGGTTATATTTCTTCCAACATAACCTGGCAAGAGCTGCAAATCCCAGTAACCAGTGCCAAAATTTTCAGGATTGCCAAAAGTGGCCTTATAATAATTGACTCCGTCAATAGTAATTGGATTTGCATCATCGCCAGAAACTGTCAAATATGCATCATCTGCAGTCGGGTCTTGACCATTATAACTGAAAGAAACAACAACATTTTGCAAAATGTTATTTAAAGGACCATTTCGCGAAGTGATAACGGCAGACAAAAATCTGTCTCTTGCCTGCTCGCTATAGTCGCCAACATAGATTCTCAGCGGTGCTTGGTCGTGCAAGTTGAAAGTTTGTCCCTCTGAACCAACTTCAAAAGTTTCAACACTTGCTTGAACAACGTTTAGTTCAATATTGTCAGACAGAACATGTTCTCCTTTTGTTTGGTCACTCGCAGCAGCGCTATAATGAAGAATATATTCTCGATATAGGTCTTCATCGCTTTCAAGCCCACTTAACTGCCCAACGGCATTTTCGATTTCTTGCTGCAACCGTGCATTTTTCGCGGTAAACCAAGTTATGTGCACGCCTTCAGTTATATTCTCTGCATAAAAATGCTTGCTTGTTGCACTGTCATAGATTTCGGTGATGTTTTCGTTGTCTATTTGATAAAAGGTTGTTTTCTCGGTCAAAGCGCCAGTTGCGCTTGCGTCTGATTGTGTTGAAAACAAATATCTGCTTTGTGCAGGATAAAATTTTGTTTCAACATAAAAATATTCTTCTTCTGTAACTTCAAAAACGCCATTTGTCTGTGGAATTTGAACTCCGTCTTGATCAACAACGAAGGTTTCTGTTGCATAAACAGGTGTGTCAACTGCAATAGTCAACTGCTCTGGAGTCAGTTCTGAATTTTCGCTTGTCGCAGAGATGGTGGTAATGCCGCCCCTTATTTGATCTATGTAAGAGCCGTCTGGAGTGTCGTTGCAACGATAGGTTGAAAGATAAACTGTGAAAGGCTGCCCGATGGTAACCTGTCTTGGAAAGCGCAAAATGCCATTGTCAACATAACCACCTTCATAGCTCACACCCAAAAAATCACGACCAAACTGACCTGAATTTGTGTTGTAGGCATAAGTTGAAACAGAATCTAAGGTTACAGTGCGAGCTGTAATGTTGCTTGTGCTTGATGTGATTGTCAGTTCAAAAGATTTTTCAGAGTCAATTTCTTGAGTGGTGATTTCAAGTCTGTTTAAAAGCGAGTTGTAGTTTTGATTTGACTGAACATCAAAAGAAATTTCGCTTGGATAGCTGGTTTCTTCGTCAAAACCCCTAGCAAGATAAACGCCTAGTATTGCAGCGCCCACAACAAAAGCCACCGATGAAATAACAACGGCGAGCGTTTTGCCAATTCCCCAGCGTTTTATTTTGACTTTTGAATCAGTTTTTTCCGCTTTATTTTTTTTGCTCATGAAAAATCTCCTACAACAAATTTCAAATACATTATAAATTTTTCAAAACAAAAAAGCAAACAAATTTCGACTTTTATCGATTATATTATAAATATATAATCGAAAAATATTTATCATAAGCAAAAACCCAGCAGAAGCACCTTTAATTTTTAAAAAAAATTTCTTTCGAATTTTAAACAAAAAAATTATTAAAAATTCTGGAAAAAAGATTTTTTTGTTATTTTTTTTGATTTTTTATTGATTTTTTCACTATTTTTTTGCTAATTATTGTTTTTTAGCATTTTTATCTATAGAGCTTCGCAAAAAGAATTGACAATTATTTTCATATATATTATACTTTGAAAGACAAAAACTTATAGGAGAAAATATGATTCAAGTTATCAACGTTTCGCTCTCTTTTGGCAATCGAACACTATATAAAGATGTGAATTTAAAATTTTCAAAAGGAAATTGCTATGGTATAATCGGAGCAAACGGCGCAGGAAAATCAACCTTTTTAAAAATTTTGACTGGAGAGATTGAGCCAAACACTGGCGAAGTTGTGATCACACCAGGCGAGCGTATGAGTGTGCTGGCACAAAATCAAAACGCCTATGATGACCAGACTATTTTAGACACTGTTTTGCTTGGTCATAAACGACTTATGGAAGTCCAAAAGGAAAAGGACCTTCTTTATGCCAAAGAAGATTTTTCTGAAGAAGATGGGATTCGAGCTGGAGAGCTGGAAACTGAATTTGCTGAGCTTGGCGGATGGGAAGCTGAGAGTGAAGCCAAGTCGCTTTTGCAAAATATTGGTATTGGCGAAGATATGTATTACAACCTTATGGGGCAAACCGACCCAAAAATAAAGGTGAAAGTGCTTTTGGCTCAAGCCTTGTTTGGCAATCCTGACATATTGGTTTTGGATGAACCCACAAACAATTTGGATTTCAAAACAGTGCGCTGGCTTGAAAACTTCTTGCTTGACTTTGAAAACACAGTCATCATAGTTTCACACAATCGACACTTTTTAAACAAAGTCTGCACTCATATTTGTGATGTTGATTATGGAAAAATCAATATGTATATTGGCAATTATGATTTTTGGTATGAATCTAGTCAACTTATCTTAAGACAAATGAAAGATCAAAATAAGAAGGCAGAACAACGAGCCAAAGAATTGAAAGAATTTATTGCACGATTCTCAGCCAACGCATCAAAATCAAAACAAGCAACGTCAAGAAAAAAAGAGCTTGAAAGATTGACTATTGAAGACATCAAACCCTCATCAAGAAAATATCCATACATCAATTTTGAATTCACCCAAGAAATAGGCAAAGAAGTCATCAAAGTTGAAGGGCTCAGCAAAGCTGGAATGTTCAAAAAACTGAATTTTAATATTGAAAAAGGTCAAAAAGTTGCATTTTTTGCAAAAAATAGCCAAATTTTAACCACTCTTTTCAATATTATTCTTGGAAAAGAAAAACAAGATAGCGGCAATGTGTTTATTGGAAAGACAATAAAACTGACCTATTTGCCACAAAATTATGATGAACATTTTGACAATGTGCATCTTTCGCTGGTGGACTGGCTGAGACAATTTTCAAAAGATCAAAACGAAACTTTTATTCGGTCTTGGCTTGGCAGAATGCTTTTCACTGGAGAGGAAAACATGAAAGAAGCTTGCGTGCTTTCTGGTGGAGAAAAGGTGCGATGTATGCTTGCCAAAATGATGCTTGAGCAAGGCAACACAATCATTTTGGATGAGCCTACAAATCATCTTGACCTTGAATCAATCACCGCTTTAAACAAAGGCATGCAAAACTTTAGAGGCACTCTTCTTTTTGCCACCCATGACCAAGAAATCATCGAAACCGTTGCAGATCGCATTATTGAGATTGTCGATGAAGACCACTATATTGACTATACAGGCACTTTTGAGCAATACGCAGAAAAATATAACAAATAACAAAAAAAGAACATTTTATCAATGTTCTTTTTTAGTCGTTTTGTTGTTCTCCATCTTCTTCGTCTGAAAAGATTTCTGCAAATTTAATTTCATCATTATAAACTCTGCAAAAATCAGCCGTAACCGTTTTTATGCCTTCCAAATCCTCCAAAATGGGTTTATTGTCAAAGATTTCAACAAAATAGTCGTTTACTATCAGATTTTCAGGCTTGTCGCAGAGCAAGCAATCTCGCGACGAATCTTTGCTAAAATAGAAATAAAAGTCTCCTGTTTTTGAAGAAATAAGTTTGACAAAGAGGCCAGGCATCCCAGAAGTTAAGCACACTTGACGATGATTTTCATCAATTAGCTCAACAGTCTCTATGTTTACAAACCTGCCAGGAAAGATATCTTTCACATCCACGCCATGCCTTAGCAGCTTATTCAATTTGTTTTTGCACTGCACAATGTGAAGCCTTTCCAGTCTTTTTAAGAATTCATATTCAATTCGCTCTTTTTTCATACTTAGATTTTAATACACTTTTTCGCTTCTGTCAATAGTAAAATTTAAGCAGCGAAATAGCTGCCTATTCCACTGCTGTAAAAGTTATTGTTTTGGTCGCCAAAATCATTTCGTTATTGTCAAGATCGACAAGATTCAATGTTACGGTATAAGCTCCTTCAGCCTTTGCAGTAACTCGAAACTCTGTTGTAACATCATAATCGTTGCTGATTGCAAAACCTTCTGGTGGTCCCCAATAACCAACTTGCGCAACATCCCACTCGTGAGATTGCGTATCTGTTGCTTTCAACTCAAGATTATCTTTATTTGTAGCATCAACTTTGATCAAAACTTTGTCATAGCCTTCGCTTCTAATATTTGTTGCTTTAAGCGTTACATCAATATTAGTCTGCTCGTTGACGTTGATCTGTGTTACATTATCGACTTGAAATTCATAAATTGAGTGTGTTGAAACGTCTCCACATCCTGCAACTCCTGTCAAAGCAGCAAGACAAGAAAGTCCAATAAAACCTTTTATTGCTAAATTTTTTAACATTTTTCCCTCCTTTTGCACAAAATTATTGTCTGCAAAATAAAAAAAATTATTCAAACATCCTTTACAATTGACGATTTTTGTGATAAGATACTCGCTGTTGAATGGAGAAAATATGTGGGAAAATAATGATTTTGACTATGAAAGAGACACTGTTTCTAAAGATGGGCTTTCTTATGCAGAGCTAAAAAAATTTATTGAAAAATTTTTGGAACTATTAAAGCAAAAGCTTGATGGTGGCAAGAATTTTGCTATTTATCAGCACCTTGTTTGGACAAGATATGACACAGTTGAAGATATCAGACGCGGCGTTTTTAGATACGGTCTGGAAGTGAAGCACCCCTGCATTTCTTCGACCACAAACATAACTGGCAATTTGGCTAAAATAAGCGCTGATGATGTGATGAATTATTACTATGATTCAACAATGGATGCGCTAAGAGATAATTTAGGGTTTATTTTGCCAACAAAAATAGTTGATGAAAAAGGCAGGATAATAAATTTTGCTTTGGATAAGAGACCGGAAAATATATGCTGGAATGAAGGATATTATTCCGCCATCATCGATTTTATCTTAGATCACAAGAGCAGTTTAAGCAACGCCTATTCTCTTTTTCATTTCACCTTGCTCAGACAATCAGAGACAGGAAATGAGTATTACATAAACAAAAAAGCTTTTCCTTTTTTATCAAAAAAGCAGCAAAAAGAACATATACTAGAGCTTTCTAGGCTGATTAAAGAAATAATTGTTGACAAATATCATATTGCAAGTGAAGAAGAATATGATAATGCAAAAGACATAAACCCTTTTATCGAAAAATTGATTGCTGATAAATTGGCAGTAACCACTGAGCCTTACATTGACCCAGCTTACTGGGAATTTCCATAAAAAAGAAGTCCGTTTTTGGACCTCTTTTTTAAAAATGCAAAACGTCTGGCAAAACTAAAGAGCAGTAGCCTTGCTTTGCTTGACAAAGCGGACAGGTCTGCCAAGCCTCTTTGGCAAAACTCACGTAACCACAAGCAGGACAAATCCATGCCACTTCTTTTGCTCGTTTATATAATTTTTTGTCTTTCATTTGATTGTAAACTTCTTGGAATATTTTGCTATGCCTGATTTCCACATCTCTTATCATGGCAAAAAGGTCGGCAATCTCAACAAAACCTTCTTCTCTGGCGATTTTTTCAAATTCTTGATAGGCTTTGGCTTCATCTGCTTCATCTTGGCTGAGAAGTTGCAGATTTGAAAGCAAATCCCATTTTTCTTTAAAAGGCAAACCTAAACAAAAATCAATATTGTCAATCTGCTTCATTTCGCTATCTTGAAGTTTCATATAAAGCATTCTAGCATGATTAAATTCTTGATAAGCAATCTTGTCGATAAGTGTTGCAATCGCTTCATAACCATTTGAGCGGAAACCATATTCGCAAAATTCATAACGAGTGCGAGCAGCACACTCAGCAGCAAAAGCCCTTGCCAAGTTTGTAAAAGTTTGACTATCTTTAAGTTTCATAAAAAATCCTCCTTGCCTTATTATTGCAAAAAGAGGATTTTTTAAACATAAATTAATGTGAATCGTACAATCTTTAACTCATTTTTTCAAAAATATAACACACTTTGACAACACCGCTGTAAATATAATCTCCAATCTTCCAGTCCACGATCATGTAGGTTTTGCCATCTTTGTTTTAAAGTGGAGGGTCAAGCATTTTTCAAAAATTCCCAAAATTTTTTATAAAAGTTTTTCTATGATGCGGACATGGACCATACTTCTTCAAGTTTTCAATATGTTGTTTTGTGCCGTAACCTTTATGCTGAGCAAAAAGATATTGTGGGTATGAAAGCGACAACCTTTGCATCAATCTATCACGATAAATCTTTGCAAGAATTGATGCTGCCGCAATGTTGTAGCTAAGCCCGTCTCCGTGAATGATGTTTTGCTGTGGAATATCAGTTTCAATGCGAACAGCATCCGTCAAAACAAGTTCTGGCACAACAGACAATCCTTCAAGCGCTTTTTTCATGCCAAGTTTTGTTGCATTTAAAATATTGATCTCGTCAATCGTCTTTTCATCAATTTCAATGATTGAATAGGCAATGGCTTTTTCGGTAATCTTGTCAAACAGACATTCTCTTTTCTTTGCAGAAAGCTTTTTGCTGTCGTCGATGCCTTCAATTAAGTCGGTTTTTGGCATAATCACGCACGCACAAACAAGAGGCCCAGCAAGTGGACCTCTTCCCGCTTCATCAATTCCTGCAATCAGGTTTTCTTTGAAATCTTTTTCGTAGCTAAGCATATCTATTAAAAAATTTTACTGCGGAAATTGCACAACAGGTGCAGTAACCATTGCGCCAATTTGTGAATGAAGAGTAAGCTCTGAAATAATGCAAGAAACTGTGCTTGCAAGCACTCTTGAAATTTGGCTGTTTTTGAAATATTCAACATCATCGTCAAGCTTTTCGTATTCCGCTGTATTGACAAGACACTCGATGCCGAGAGAAACTTTGATTGAAAAAATTGTTTTTGGTTCTGGTTCGATATTTCTTGTCAAAATCACTTTGACAGCATCAGAGCGCAGTCTTTCAACTTTCATTTCATCCCAAACTCGCATATTGATTTTGTCGTTTGGTTGTGGTTCACGCTCTCTTGTATATTCTATTTTTTCAATAATAGGTTTAAAATTCATATTTCTGATAACGTTTGCCATAATAAACTCCTTTCTTAAGTTAATATACCATAAACTTACGAAATATTCAAGCAAATAGAAAAATTACAAAAAATTTTTACGCCAAGCCTGCATCATTTTTCTTGTCATGAATTGAAATTTTGTCCGCAATGATTCCAATAAGCTCGCTGTTGCTTGGCTTGTAATCATTTTTGTAAACAACAACGCCATAAAGATTGTTGATCTCAAGCAGTCCTCCACAGTTGTATGAAGAATTGATGGCGAATCTGATGCATCTTTCAATATCCTGCGGTTTTACTGAAAACTCTTTTGCAAGGTCAACATAAAGCCTTTTTGTGATTGATTGCAAATAGCTTGGATCAAGAGCAACAAGCATGATTGCTCTTCTTAAATATTCAAATCCCCTCTTGTCAGGAGTGATGCCCATGTTTATTAAAAGTGATGTCAAAAATTCAAAATTCTCAAAATCTTTTTCCATTTTCTCTCCTTGTAAGTGCAAAATAAATTATATCACAACAACAAAACATCACCAAACATTTTTTACAAATTTTTAAAAATTTTTACATTATTTTACAAAAAAATAAAAGCCGTTTTTTAGGCTTTAAAATATTTGGTGTGCAACTGCTCTAAATATTTTCCGTCGGCATCATTTACGGTCAAATTTGGTAAAATTTTCAGTCCTTTTTTTGCATTTTTGACAGCTTCGATGAAGCAAAGCTTTATTTCACCTTTCTGATTTTGAGTAAAAAACATTCTTTTTGGTTGCATATTGTTTTCTGTCAAACACTCAAAAATTTCACTCAAACGGCTTGGAGCATAACATAGGAAAAAACGACCGCCGTGTTTTAAAAGTTTGCTTGCGCAATGGCAAAGCTTTTGCGGCGGCAGAAGATTGTCATGTCGAGCGGTTGATTTGACTTTGTTTTTACAAGCGAAAGAGCTGTTCATGTATGGCGGATTTGAAAAGACAACATCCGCACTTGCGTCTTTTAAATATTTAGAAAAATTGGAAATGTCATCATGAAACAAAGTTATCTTTTCTTGCAATTTGTTGAGTTTGATGTTTTGAGTTGCAAGTTCAGCCATTTCTTGTTGAACTTCAAAAGCAAAAATTTTTTCCACTTGCGTTTTTGCCGACAACAAAATAGAAATCACCCCACAACCCGAGCCAATTTCAACAGCCTGTTCACCCTTTTTTATGTCAACAAAATTTGCAAGCACCACAGAGTCTGAAGTGAAAGTATAAAGCTGGTCATCTTGCAAAATTTTTAGTCCTTGACACTGCAAATCTTCTTCTCGAAGCACTACTCTTCCCTTTTAAACTTAATCAAATTGCCGTCATAACTTTTGATTTCGGTTGATTGTTCATTTTGAAACTTGACTGACACCTTTTTTTTGATAAGGTCAAGATATACCACCTTGCCCTCGCCGTCAGGAGTTTTGACAATACTGTTTATTTTTGGCAACTCTTTGAGAGTCTCTGCGTAATATTGATTTTCATAAGCAAGGCAGCAAAGTAATTTTCCGCACAATCCACTTATGCTGTTTGGATTTAAACTTAAGGACTGATTTTTTGCCATTTTTATACTGATATGGTCGTTAAATTTAATTCCCTGACTGCAACAAGTTTGTTTTCCGCAAACGCCAAGGCAGTCTTGCAGTCTTGTTGCATCGCGGGCGCCGATTTGTCTCAGTTCTATGCGGTTTTTATATTTTTCTGCCAGTTTTTTTACTAGATCTCGAAAATCCACCCTGTTTTCAGATGTAAAGTTGACAATAAGGCGAGAAAAATTATAGTTGCTTTCAACCGAAATAATCTTCATGTCAAGATTTTCTTTTTTGACCATTTGTTTGATTTCAGGAAGCAAACTTGCAGCTTTACACCCACTTTCTTCAGCCATTTCAATTTCTTGCTCGCTCGCCTTTTTCAAAACATTTTTCAGTGGCTCTGTCAAAACGGAAGCATCAATATGTTTTTTTTCTCCAACAATGGTCACAAGGTCTTTGCCCTTTTCAGTGTCAACGATCACCTTGTCGCCATTTTTTAGCTCCAGACCATTTGGTGAAAAGTAATAGTCGTTGATACCTTTGTGAAAGCGTGCACTTACAACTTCTATTTGCATATATATTTAACCTCCAAAATATTCAGCAACAAATTTTCGATTGCAAAAATAGGATTGACATTATAGAACATTTCTCTTTCAAGCTCACAGATTTTTTCGTTGATCTTACAAAGAGCTCGAATGGTATAGTCATCAGCCTTTGAAGCAAGTTGTTCCTTGAAAATGGCAAGCTTTGGCTCAACGCCTGCCTTGATTTGCAAAAGCGACTCGACTGCAAAAGACAAACATTGAATAAAAAGCTCAAAATCTTTAGGAAATTTTTGAATTTTTTTTGAAAATTCAAGAATTTGTTTGCTTGACAGCATTTTGGTGAGAATTTCAACAGCGACACTCGCTAGTTCATCCAAGCCCTCCTTGTTTGCCAGCCTTTGAGCCTTGCCCACTCCACCATCTGCAACAACGGCGGCAAGCGCTGAATTTTCGCTTTCACCAAGCAATGCTAAAATTTGCTCTTCTGGCACCTTTGCAAGTTCTCTCTTGATGCACCTGGATTTTATAGTTGGCAAAACTTGATTTGGGTTTGAACAAGTCAAAATCAAATAAGCATCCTCTGAAGGCTCTTCCAAGGTTTTCAATAATTTGTTTTGAGCACTTTCAGTGGAATTGTCGATATTTTTTATTATAAAAATTTTGCGTGATGAAAAAATCGGCCTTACAAAACTTTCTGAAACAATCTCTTCACTGTCGGCAACTAGCAGCTGGTTTTGGGCAGGATAATATTTCACATCTGGATGGCTGCCAAGCATAACCTTTTGATAATTTTGGCTTGATTTGTCAATTTTTCCATCCAAAATCAACGCCGCAAGAAGCTTTGCAAAATCAAGAGCATATTCTTCATCTCTGTTGATAAGCATAACAGAATGAGCTATGCTGTTGCCACTTTTTGCAAAATATTTAAAGTCTTCACTTTGTGCAATAATGTCAAAAACTTCCATGAGTATATTTTATCATAAAATCACATTTTAAGAAAATATTTTGCCGTCAAAAAAACATTATTCAAACAAAAAAATAGGCTTTTGCCTATTTTTTTGCTTTTTTTGCTAAAAATTTCTTTTCGCAAAACTTGTAAATTTCGCTTATTGCAAGCATTGCAAAGCAAAGGCCTAGAATGATCAGCCATGCCTGCCAAGACAGTTGCTCGAGCCCAAACACTGAATGCAGCGGAGTAAACGCAAACAAAGCAACTATTGCAAAGCAAAAAGCGACTGCCAAAATAAAAAATTTGTTTTTGAATGGTTTTGATTTGTAAAACGGCTGATTTGTTCGCATGGATGCAAGATAAAACATTTGAATCATATTAAGAGTATAAAAAGCCATCGTTGTTGCACTGTATTGACCATAAAGATAAAGACCGATGATGTAAGAAAGCACAACAAGCAAGGTTTGAGCCAGCCCCAAAATCACAATTGAAATGCCATTGCCGTCGGCAAAAAGCCCTTTTTTTGAATTTCTTGGTGGTTGAGCCATAAGGTCTTTTTCAGGATTTTCCACTCCCAAAGCGACCGCTGGAAGAGAGTCGGTTATCAAATTTACAAACAATATTTGCACAGGAAGCAAAAAGACATATTGCGGAAAAAATATTGTAACGAAAAATAGCGATAACAGCTCCGCCATGTTTGCAGAGAAAAGAAATTTGACTGTTTTTTGAATGTTTTGATATATTTTTCTGCCTTCTTCAACCGCAATGACAATGGTGGCAAAATTGTCATCCGTGATTATTATATCCGCAACTTCTTTTGCCACATCAGTTCCGCTTTTACCCATGCCTATGCCAATGCTTGCTTTTTTCAAACTTGGGGCGTCGTTGACTCCGTCGCCGGTCATCGCAACAATATGCCCTTTAGCTTTAAGTGCTTGAACAATTCTGACTTTGTTCTGAGGGCTTACTCTTGCAAAAACAGCAATATTTTCGATTTTTTCGTTTAACTCATCATCTGACATTTCGTCAAGTTGCCAGCCGCACAAAACTTGCTCTTCATTTTTGGCAAGACCGATCTCTTTTGCAACCGCAAGCGCCGTGTCTTTATGATCACCCGTGATCATAACCGCCCGCATACCAGCTTGCCTGCATTTTTTGACCGCGTGTGCAATTTCTTTTCGCGGTGGATCCATCATACCCACAAGCCCAACAAATGTCAGATTGTTTTCTTCTAGCTCTTGTCCTTGAACATCTTTTATCGCAAACGCCAAAACCCTCAAGGCTTTCTTGGACATTTCTGTATTTGCCAAAAGGATCTGTTTTTTGATTTTGTCTGTCATCGGATAGATTTGTTCTTTTATCTTTATTGAAGAGCACTTATCAATCAAACAATCCACAGCTCCTTTTGTGATCATGACTTCCTTCTGTTGAATTTTGAAAGCTGCAGACATCAGTTTTCTGTTGCTGTCAAAAGGTTTTTCTCTTGTTCTTAAGTATGCTCTTTCCATTTCAAGTTTATTTAGCCCTTGACCATAACAAAAATTTGACAACGCTACTTCAGTAGGATCGCCTAAAAACTGCCCTTTTGAAAATGTTGTGTCATTGCAAAGCATCATATATTTGCAAAGGTCGTCAAAACCTTGTGAGCGCTTGTATTTTTGAAAGTACACCTGACCATCATAGAAAAGAGCGGTAACCGTCATTTTGTTTTGAGTGATTGTGCCGGTTTTGTCCGAGCAAATCACATCGCAGCAGCCAAGCGTTTCAACCGCGTGCATACGCTTGACAACAGCTTTCTGTTTTGCAAGCCTTGCAATGCCCATGCTCATGATGATTGTGATGACCGCCGGCATACTTTCAGGAATGGCTGCCACCGCAATTGCGACTGCAGTCAAAAAGGCTTCCATTATGTTTGCTGGCGAAATGCAGATCTCGATGATAAATGTGATAAAGGCAATTGCAAGCACCAAAAAAGTCAAAACTTTTGCCACATCTTTTATGCTTTTTTGAAGCGGAGTAATCTCTTTCTCATTTTCTTTGATGCCTTTTGCGATTTTGCCAAATTCAGTGTCGATGCCAAGTGCCACAACACAGGCTTTGCCGCGACCATAAGTCACATTAGTGCCTTTAAAGACCATGTTTTTTTGCTCAGCAATTGGCAAAGACCTGTTTGCAACAAACTCTGCAACTTTGCTTGCAGGCACACTTTCGCCAGTCAAAGAAGATTCATCGATTTTAAGCTCGGTGCTTTCTATAAGGCGACAGTCTGCTGGCAAAATGCTGCCCGCCTCAAGAGAAATTATATCTCCAACAACAAGCTGATTTGATGAGATTTTTTTTAAAACACCGTCGCGAAAAACAAAAACTTCTTGTTCGGTCAATTTTTTCAAAGCCTGCAAAGACTTTTCGGCTTTGTGCTCCTGCACCACACCAAACACAGCATTCATGATCACTATTGCCAGAATTGCAACACCATCAACGATTTCCTCACTTGTTTTTTGAGCTATGCCGATAATGATTGATATGAGAGATGCAAGCAGCAAAATGATAATCATCAGATCAAAAAATTGTGCAAAAAACTTGCTGACAATGCCATGCTTTTCATCAAAAAACTCCTCACGCAACACATCTTGTTCGCGCTGCTTGGCTTCAATTTCAGAGAGCCCGTTTTTGCAAGTTGAAGTTTCTTTCAAACTCTGCTCTATTGTTTTTTTATAAAAATCCATACTTCTCCTTTACAAAATCACGAATGACGCGATCGCAATCAAAACAAGATAGGCGCTGAAATATTTTAAGTTTGAATTGCTTGTAAGCTTTATCATCAATTTTATTGACAAAGTCCCTGCTATAAAAGCGACCAAAAATGCCAAAGCAAGACCAAGATAAGATACTGCAATAGTTTGCTCAGCTGTTGAAATTTGATAAATCTCCATAAACAAAGAAAGCACGATAATAGGCAAACTCATCAAGAATGAAAATTTTGCACACTTTTTCTTATCAGCCCCCATGTATAACCCCGCGCTTATTGTCGCGCCAGAACGCGACACGCCTGGAAAAATTGCAAGTCCCTGCGCCAGTCCCATGAAAAGTGCTTCTTTAGCTGCAATTTGCTTGCTGGCAAAAGGCTCATTGCTCTTTTTTCTTTCTGCGATAAACAACAAGAATGCACTTATTAAAAAGGAAACTCCCAAAAATTTGCCATTGAAAGCCTGACTTGCAAAAGGCAATAGCGTCAGAGCTATAACGCAGGTCGGAATTGTAGCGAGCATCAGATTGATGCTTTCGTGCGAAAACGGATGGCGAAGCATAAACCAAATTTCTTTTCGCAAAACTACAATCACTGACAGCAAAGTTGCGCAGTGCAAAACAATTGAAACAAAAAGTGTTTCTTCCACGTGAAATAAATTTCCAAAAAGCACTAAATGACCGCTTGATGAAATTGGCAAAAATTCAGTCAGTCCTTGCAATAGTCCAAGAAAAATGAGTGCTAAAACTTCCACATAAACTCCTTTTAATATAATGTAATATACAAAAAAGGACATGCTTTTATGACATGTCCTTTTGGCAATATTTCTTTTATTGCAAATTTTGATTTTGGTTGGTGTTGCGTCGCTTGCAAATCAACAAAATGCCACTGCCAGCAAGAACTACTAAAACAGCCACTCCAATAATTGCCAGATACCACCACTGTGCGTGAACTTGATAGTAATACAAAACAATTTGGTCATTTTCGACGCTTGACTGGATTGTGCGTTGCCAAAGATGATGATAAAGTCCGCTGGCATCGACATAGGTGTTGTCTGCATTAGAATGAACTTTTGATGACGAAATTGCGTAGTCGTAAATAAGAAGCGGATTGTAAGACTGTGAAACATCAACTCCTTGAACTGCAGAAAGATAAAGTTGCACGAAATATTGCCCCACCGTGCCTTCAAAACCAGAGAGCTCTTGAGCGAATATTATTTGCCCTTGAGATCGCTCAGTTGAAACAAAACTTTCTTGTTTTTCTGATTGTGAAACGTCTTGATCGTCGTTTGACTTAGGATGATAAAAATCCCACACATCTTTGCTGTTAAACTGCAGCTGGAAGCCATAGGCGTCATTTGTTTGGTCATAGACCGAAACAATTTCAAGTCCGCCATTTTCTCCGATCGCAAATTCCGCTTTAGGATTTTCAAGATAAATTAAAGTGAAATTTGCAACCATAAGATTTTTCAATCTGTTGATGTTTGACTTAAGTGCTAGGCGAAAATTTTGAATTTCTGTTTGTGTGGCACCGCTGTCAGTCAAAAACTTTTCGTTGGCTGAAAAGTAAAAGCCTTGCAAAACCGAACCATCTGAAAAAGCAGCTGTCTGAACTTGAATAAAACCGGTTGTGTTTTCTTCTGCAAAGGTTTGCCTTGAACTTGAAAAAGTAAGAGTCAAAGGCAAAATCAAAAGAAAAGCTATCAATAAAAATTTTTTCATAAAATAAAATTATTCCTAAAATAGATTTAAAATTACAACATAAATTAAATTTTGCTAAGGCTTATCGAGAATCTTTGATTTTCTTGTGAAACTTGCAAAGCATACTCATTGTTATACACAAATCGCTGCCCGTCTGTCAACCCATCTGGGAGAAGAGTGATCGTTAGCCCCGCTGAAGAGTTTTGATAAGCATAAACTTGCCCTTGTTGATTTACTGTGCTGCCATAAATTGCTGAAATCACATCTGCTCCAGAAAATTCAAAAACATCGCCAAGCTCACCAGAACGATAATAATATATCACTCCAGAAATGCCACCATTTGTTGATGAAACAGTGCTGTTGTTGAACAAATATCCTGTCCTGCCCATGTTTCTGCCAATCACTCCACCAAAGGCAGCTGCGAATTGAGCTGAACCTTCAAAAGCGATTTCTCCATTGTTTCCGCAAGCATAAACTTGGCCACCATTGTTGTCATAAACAACGCCGCCGCCATAGATGCCTGAGCCTGCCGCTCTCACAACAACTGAAATATCTCCATTGTTTAAACATCCTTTGATAACACCATTTGTTGCATTTTGAAGAGCAATGCCACCATAAATCAATATCATGGCTGAAGATGGATATGTGTGAGCAAAACTTGCATTGTTTTGGCAAGCTTCGATTGTGCCATAATTAAAGCCGACAACCCCAGCCAAAGCAAGTGAAGACAACGAATTTGAATATTGACTGCTTGACAGGCTCACATTGACATTTGCCACTGTGCCATAATTGTTAAGAGCGAGACCGCTTAAAACGGTTGGCTGATAGCCTTCGCCAGAAATTTGTTGATTAAGGGTCAAATTCAAGTTTTCAACAACAGCTGTTTGAGCTATTGTGCCAATAATGCTTTGTGCGTGCATAAAATTGACGGTGGTTGAGCCTGAACCCAAAGCCACACTTCCTTTGTTTTGAGCATTTTCATAATTTTGTTTTTCAAAATTGATTGTGATTGTGTTGCCATTTCCGTTCAAATTGCCGTAGAAAGAATTCAGCACATGGTCATACTCTGACAATGTCAACTCAAACGAAGAAGCCAGCTCAAAATACACATTTTCGTTTTGAGCATCACGCAGTGCAATGTTTGAAAATTGTTCTGCGGTTGCTATGGTGTAAGGAGAGCTTTCAGTGCCGTCACCGCTTTCAAAAAGGTTGAATTCAACAGCATCTTCAAGTTGAACCTCGACCTTGCCAAACAGTTGAACCTGCAGTGGCTCAGTAATGTCTTGCTCAAGCTCTCTTGCATAAAGATTGACTTGCGAAATTGTCCCCATTTTGTTTGGCTGATAGTAGTATTGCCAAACAGTTTCTTCAGAGCCAACAACTTGATATGATTGAACAAAAGCGGTCTCATTTTCGCCATTTTGATAGTTCAGTTCAATATAAAATTGATATTGTTTGCTGTTGCCATAACTCCATTCAAAACGGAACATTTGCTCGTTGAAGGCAAAGTTGAGCGGCTCTTCTTCATTAAAACTGCTGAAAGTTATGCTGACATTGTTGCTTGCAAGATAATTTGACTGCTCTGTTTTTGGCTTGACCACAACCTCAACAGTTTGTCCATTCAAATTGATATTTTCGCCTGCATTATCGCCATATGCCATATTGCTGCTGTCTAAAACAAATGTTCTGCCGTCTGCCAAATCAAATTCAATTTGATAAACTGCATTTGAATATGAATACAAATATTTTTCAAAATATTCTGTCAGATCTAAAACATTTGTTTCATCAATTAAATTGACTTGGATATCTGATAAATCGACAGCGTGAAACTTGTATAAAGCTTTTGATTGCAAAGGCTCTGACTTGATTGTGCCAATGCTGTAAGCATAGATTTGAAGCGTGAAAGTAGAGCTGCTTGCAAAGTTTTCATTGATGATTGAAATGAAATATACGTCAAGCTGTGTGTTGTCTGCAAGAATTATCACATCACTTTCAACTGCAAAATCTTCGCCTTCAATCAGCTGGTGAGTGCCGCTTTGGTCAACAAGGTTGATTGCAAAGCTAAGATTTGCTCCACTTCTAGTGATTGCGATTTTGCCTTGATAAGTTTGTTGTTCAACTGCAAAGCTAGGTCTTATTTGCTTTACAACTGAAGAGATTGTGGCTGGTGCAGAATGAAGTGCATGGCTGCCATTTTGGGTTATAATTTGAGATGCGATGTCAACCTGTCCGCTTTCCACAAGTTCTGTCAGACCGTCAGCAAAACCAGCATAAGCATAAACAGAAAGATTGAAGAATGCACCAGAGCCTTGTGAATAAATATTGTCAATCAAAGTGGTGTCAAAACGATTTAAACAAGTGTAAAAATCATTTGTGCCTTTATAACCTGTTGAGTCATAATAATCAACTTGCAATCTATAGATCATCACAACATTTTCGTCAAAGCCAGAAAGTTGAGCTTCATCCCAAACAAGATCCCCGTTTTCAATTCTGAAATTTGAAATCTCGTCAAGCTTTTGAAGGCTGATCTGGCTGCTTTGTGAAGAAAGCACAATTCTGTCAAGGTCAATAAGGTATTCAAAATATGGCAAACCTTCTTGTGAAGATTCATTTTCAATGATGCCAATTGCAGAGATGCTAGGCGCGATAAAGCAGACTTGGTTTGCCCCATCAACGTCATATTGGCTGTGATCTAAAACAAGAGTGTTCAAATTGCCGCTGTTTGCGTCAAAATATTGACTGGTTGAATTTATTTCAAGCTCACCGTTTGTAAGTCTGTAAATAAACGAGCCATAATTTTGATCGCTCATGCTTGCGGAAATTTGCAATTGGTTTTGCGAGGTTGTCAAGCTTGGGCTGCTGAGTTTATAGAGATTTAAAATGCCATAAGACGCGCTTGGCAGTTTCATGCTTGAAGTAGAATTATCAATCTGCCCCATAACGTTGAAGGCAACATAATCATAAAGCCCTGAATATGTCAATATATCATTAAGAACAACTCTGCCCTGCAAATCTTGGCTTACTCTGACAATTTCTTCCTGAGCTTCCATTCCAGAGCCATATTGTCTGCGATACTTAACTAAAATGTCGCTGCCCACTTCATTTTGAGAAGTTGTGATAACAAAATATCCATCAACAACTGCAATATTTGAGCTGTCCAAGCTTAAGAAAGTCAAACTCATCACCGAGCTTTTTCCAAAGCATGATCTTGAATTACCAACTGCATAGATATAAACATTGTAGCTATAAGACTTGTCAATCAAATACTCATCGCCGTTTGCAAACTCTCCTAAAGCGGTATAATTGATGACAAAGCCATTTTCATCGCCACTTATAATATTTTGCATAGACTCGCCGCCATTGCTTATCGTCCATGCACCGTCATAAGAAATCATAAAACGATATGCATTTTCTTCGCCAGATGAGCTGTTTCTTCTCAGCAGCATCACATAATCATAAGCGCGCTGCATAAGACCTTCGTCGCTGACTATAGAAACAACATTGAAGCTTGCGCTATAAGTTTCTTCACCTGACTGCTCATCAAGCTCAGTTTGCATTGCCATGCTTGGTGCTGGAGAGAGATAAACAAGTTTTGTGCTTGAATAATTTGAATCAATATAGTCATCCAGCGGATTGGTTGCAGTTTGACAAATTGAAATATTGTAGTAACCTGCAGGAATAGCCCTTCCAAAATCATCAAAGATAATTGCGCCGTCGCCAAGCCCCTGCGCCATGCTTTCAATCGTTTGGTAGAAGCTTACAAGTTGTTGGAAATTGACCTCTAGCGACTCGGAATGCTGATCGATATAATTTTTCATTTGCGTCAAGAAGTCTTCGCTGCCAACAGAGAAATTCGGCAGCAAATTCATTGCGTTGACAGTTGCATAATAGGTCTGACCTGTGCTTGAAAGGCCTTGAGAATCTGTGGATGTAAATCTAAGTTTGATTGTCTGAGAAGCAACTGTACCAATTTGGAAGTAATAAATATCTCTGAATCCATTATCCCCAATTCGATCAAGATTATCAGCCAAATTGACCCCTGATGCAGAATCAAACACGCTGACAAAATCGATGCTTGTGTCGATCACTCCCTCTTTGTTTAAGTTGTAAACAATCTTGCCTTCTTCCAAAGTAACAGGGGTTGTTTGATAATACTTAAACGGTTCAAGAGGAGTGTCTAAAACAGAAGAAGCAACAATGTTTTCATCTTGTGAAAATGCCTGGATTGTCAACAGGTTGTAGCCTTCTGTAAGGTTGATAGAAGTCAAATCAAGCGAATTTTCAGAAACAATAAGTGTTTGTACTTGAGTTTGTGCTCCTGCCGGCCAGATACTTATCATGAAGGCGGCTGGCGCAAAGTTTTCAGGTAAAGTTTCATCCGCTTTAATCCAATTCCATGACAAGATATTTCTTGCAATGTTTACGGCAAGTGGATTTAAACGATCTTCGATAACATTGTTAAGTTTCATAAGACCGAAGTTTTTGCTGCTGAAAATATAATAACTTTCGCCGTCAGATGCTATCCTGCAAATTTCAATCTCGAACTGACCATAATCATAGTTTTCAAGGATGCTGTTTATTGACAAAGCATAGCAAGCATAAACATTGTCGTTTTCCGCTCCGTCATAACCAGGGTTTGTCAAAACAAATTGATTTGTGTTGCCATCCCAGAAACCAGAAATGCCATTTGCTGACTGAACTGTTATAGTTTGCGTTTCAAGGTTTTGCCCTTGAGAATCTTTGATATTGATCACAAAACCCGTTGTTGAAAGACCGTCTTGAATTGTTGTGTCAAAAACAAAGTAGTCGCTGACCTGGCTGCTCCTTTTCTTTTGCACAGCGTCAGTCTGTTCGATTTTATAATTTAATGTAAAGCTTGTAAAGTCTGAATTGAGCGAGCCTTGCACTCTGACAGCAAGTTCAAGAGAATAACTGTTTTCTTGGCTGATTGACAGCAGTTTGACAAAGTCTTGCAAAGAATAGCTGAAAACGAAACTGTTTTCCGTCTGGGTCGGATTGAATGTAAACAGTTGTCCACTTTCGGTTTGAACAACAAATTCGATATTGCTTTCATTGCCAGTAAAGCTGTTACTTTGCAAACTCAGCAAAATCTGACCATCATCAGAAATTTCAATATTCTGGATTGCTGCAAGTT
The DNA here is from genome assembly GCA_944349535.1 of uncultured Clostridia bacterium. Taxonomy (GTDB): domain Bacteria; phylum Bacillota; class Clostridia; order Christensenellales; family UBA1242; genus Caccovivens. The sequence continues at coordinate 6,619 of CALVNA010000006.1, read as the reverse complement.
TTGTTGCTGAAATGTTATAGTTGATTGGGCTGCACAGCATTGAGTTTGAAGAAGAAATGACAATCAAATCAATGCTGACACCACCATTTTTGCCATGCAGAAAATCTGAAAGGTCAATTTCATTTACAGAGCTGCTGAATTGTTCAAAATATGTTTGTTGACCAATCGACAGCCTTACAACAAGTGTGTCCTCGCTGATTTGACCGTAATTGACACTAAGAACACCGTCTGCACTGAGCGCAGCAGAAACAATATCGCTGTTTCTTGAGATGGCAAAGTCTGCGCTAACTGACGAGATTTTGTTTTCCTGATTTACTTTGATTGAAATGGCATGCTCTCCTGCTTGAGCAAACATTGAAGACGTGATCATAATGCGATAGCCGCCCTCTGTCTGTTCAACTCGGCAACTGCTGTAAGGATTTGAAAGCGAAACGCCTGCAAAAGCAAGTTGTTGATTGATATAAACATCAAAGTCAACTTGTCCCTGCCAAATATTGTCAAATGAAAGCGATACAACACTGTCTCTTTGTTGTGAAATAAGATCATCGCTAGAACCTAGTTGAATCTGCACAATTGCATTTGCGATAGGATCAACCTTGTCAACCGTGATGCCGCTTTGAGAAGCTTGACCATAGCTTGCACTTTCTCCACTTAAGATGCTAAATGGCGCAAGGAGAGAATAAATTGAAAGAGTGATTTCTTCTTGACTGTCAAGCTCGCTTTGAATAAGGCTTTCAATGTCTGCCAAACTTATCGACGTTTCTGCAACATTTGAAATTGTGTATTGATTGTCTTGCGTCGCCACAACAATTGTAAAGGAAACTAACCCATCGTCAATTTGCCACTGCTCAAAAGGATTATTCCAAGAAAGTTTGCCATCAGCGATTGTGGCATTCAATTGATCTGAAGAAATGTCTGTCAAAGAAAATTGAGTTTGACTGCTGTCAAGATAATATGTCTGCTCAGTCTCGTTATTGCTTGCAACAAGACTTATTGTAAGCAGCTCGTCTGAATAATTTGACAGATCAATAGTAGCTGAGGTCAGCCCTGTCTGATAAGAAATTGGCTGCCCACAAACAAGGATTTGAGAAATTCGTCTTGCATCTGCAGGATCATCAATTGACAATGTTGCCTGCCAAAGCGTTTGGTTTTGCGAAACTCTGATTTGAGCCACCTCAGAAAGTTGAGCAACATTGATTTGATTTGAAGCAGAAGAATTGAGATATTCAGAATTTTTTGCCACCACTTTGAACGTTGCAGTGGTTTGCGTCAAGTCAAGCCCTTTTAGCACACTTGAAAGCGATGTTTGGTTGCCAGTGAAATCTGACAGAACGACTTCTTCGCCATTGTAAACATCATAAACAGTATCTTGCCCTGTGCGGGTCCAGCTTAAAGTGCCTTGAGTGCCATTTGGTGAAAAGCTCAAAACAGGAGAAACCATTTTTTCAACAATAAGTTGATGCTCTTCCACGCTGCTGACAGCCTCTAGCGATTCAAGCAGAATTTGACCTTGTGAAATTTGCGGAGCTGTGTAGGCAAACACTTTGATGCCAATTTTACTTGCTTGCGCAAATTCGTAGCTGAATGCTGTGTTTTGATTGAAGAATTCAAGCTGCTGCTCAATGTCAAAATTTTGATCCAAAGAGTTTGTAAAGAAAGAAATTGTTCTGTTGCCACTTTCAATGAAAAGTTCAATTTCAACAAAATAGTTTTGGGTTTGCTGCATATTTGAATCAACAAAGGAAATTTCGCCATCTTGATAATCAAAGTCAGTTGGCCGTGAAAGCCTTGAAACCACAACTTCATTGACCGCACTGTCAAGATAGTAATTGCCATTTTCCACATCATCTTCTATTGCAATGGCTGACAAACTGAGAGACAAGCTCTCACCTCTGCCCATAAGGTTGATATAATTTTCAAGATTTGTGTTTGCACTCTCACCGTTGACTTTAATATCAAAATTTTTCACAAACTGGTCATCCGCGCCACTGCTGAGAATTAGTCGTTCTTCAATTTTTTGTCCGTATTCGCCCTCTATTCCAAAACGTCCGTTTTGAGAATAAATTTCTTGAACGCTATAACTCGGAGCTGCAATTCTTGTGATGTTTACTATGCTTGCTTCAGATGCCGGATGCAAAATTTCGTCATAAAGCTCTCCTGCACTTGCCACAACAGAGATTTGATAAACTTGTTCTTGCGAGAAAGTTTGATTGATCACTCTGGTGTAAACTTCTTGCTCCTGACTGACAGAAAAGGCATCAATTTCATCTTCTCCCAGATAGATCGCATAATGACTTGCATAATCAACAGCAGAGATGTTGATTCTAAACTGACCATCCTGCTGAGTAAATGTAAGTGCTGGAGCCGCTATTTGCTCAGTTACAACAAACTGCTCTGTCAAAACCTTTTCGCTTTCATAAAAATTGCTGTCTAAATAATAATTTTCATCATTGCTGCAAGCAACAACTTCAATAGAATAATATCCAAAAGGCAACAATTCAAGCAAACATTGATCGGTTGTTGACTCCTGAGCCACTACTTGACCGTTTTGCCCTAACTCGTCCGTTTTGGTTATAGTGTAAGAATAAACAACATCGCCTTCAACTGCGCTCCATCTGAATTGCCCGTTTTCTGAATCCTGTCTTGTTGGCACGTCAAGAATTTGCAAGGTTTTAAGTCCCGAGCTTTCAACTGCATAACCATCATTTCTGAACGCTTCAACAGAAATTTGATAGTTGTTGTTCTCGTCAGGAGTAAAGCTGTTTAATGCTGAAAATCTGATAGTTGTTTGCCTTGCACCTATTTCAAAATCAAAATCATAAATCTCTTGCTGTCCAACAAACAATCTGAAATTGTCGGCATAAGGCACATTGTCAAAAGTTAAAATTGAATCTGACTGGTCAAATGAATGTTGAATTTGCTCTATCTCGCTCAAAAGATAAACAGTTTGAGTGAATGGTCTTGAACTTAAAACGCGATTTGTAACAGCATTTTGATGGGTATAGTAAGCAACACCGGTTGAAGAAATTTCATCCGCTTTTGGCAGCGCATAAACTTCAAGCGTGTTTTCGCCTTCATTCAGATAAGAAGCATCAATTGAAATCTCAAGCGAAACATCGGCGTCCACAATTTGTTGATAACGGCCAACAACAACTTTGTAAGAATCGACATAGCCTTCAGGATCTTGGGCTATTGTCAGATTGATTTGCTGCCGCTCAACTTCAACTTGCACCTGTGGAGAAGCAAGTTTTGCAAACTGAAATGATTGTCCATTGTTTGAATTAAGATAAAGCAAGTCGCCATCACTGCCGCCTATGGCTTGAACCGAAATGTTATAAACTCCATTTTCAAGTTCATTCAAAAGTTCTCGCTGCCCGCTATTGATTATTTTTTGTCCGCTTTCTCCATCACCAACAGAAGACCAATGCACTATATAGCCAGAAGCCTCTTGGCTGTCATTTATCACAAGATAACCATCTCCTTGTGCATAAACAAAACCTGCATCAACAGCTCGCAGTTTGTTGAGTGTATAGCTGTGGCTGACTGACAATTTTGGGTCTTCGAAAGCTGCGTCATAGGCAACAATTTCAACTTCAATTTCTGCGCCGTTGCTAAAATGAGCAAAATCATAAGTGAAAGAAGGCGCAGACAGCGGCGTTTGAGTAACTTTGAACCCATTGAAGAAAACATCATAAACCACGCCTTCGCTGCCATTCCAAAACAAAGTGGTCTCTTGATTTAAAAAAGTGTTTGAAACTTGAATGTTAAGGCCTGCAATCATGCTGACATAATCATACACAATTGTTTGAGTTTGGCTAAACTCAGATGACAGAATATGGCTCGCCTCAATGCCGACTGCTTGAATGCGAACCTGATAGCTGTTATATTCCAGATTGCGATCAGCAAAACTGAAACTGTTGTCATTTACGCGATAGAGTCTGTTTTGACCAATCTCGACTATGTATTGCTGCGGCCTGATTAAATTTGCACCTTGCCTTATCACAGGTTCAGACCAAGAAAGGACTCCGTCTTTGGAAATTTGCAAATTTTCAGGGCTGTCAAAAACATAATTCACATATACTCGGCACTGTGCCAAAGTTTGCCCGTCATGATTTGCAAACAGCAAAGTTTCTCCACTTTGACTTGCCACCAATTCGTCTTGCGCATCATCAAAAATATCAGGATTTGAAAAAGCTATTTCCACTTGCTCAAAATCTATTCCTGTCAAATCAAGATGCTCTTGTGCATCAAAAGTCTCCCCTATGTCTAAAACATATTCATCTTGGTCAAATTCAGCATAAAAAGATGGTGGCTGACTGCAAGCAGCAAACCCCAGCAAAGAACATATTGAAATGAAAATAAGCGCGACAATTTTTTTCAAATCATCCTCCAAATCTGCCCGTCAGATGAAGTATATATTTTAATATTTACATAATAACACTTTTTACAACAAATTTGCAAACGATTGCGAAAAAAATTAAATTTTGTCGAACTTGAAAAAAATAAAAATAAAAAATAAAAATATCCTCAACAATAAACCAAAATAATTAAAAATATCCGAAATATGCAAGTGAAAAAAAACTTTAATTTTGCTGATAAAAATCTGCTGGACAGACAAACTCTTTATTTTGCAAATATCGAAAATCTTTATCAATTTTTTCAATTTTTAAATAAAAACAATGCAATTTTTGATATTTTTCTTTATATTTTTTGTTAATTTCATTTTTGCCATATTTCCCGTCCCCAATAATTGGGTGCCCAAGAAATGCCAGATGAGCTCTTATTTGATGTGTGCGTCCTGTCAAAAGTTGGCACTCAACTATGCTTGTTCCATTGTTCAAATTTTCAACTGTTTCAAATTGATTTTGAATCAATTTGCCGCCCTTTACATTATGCGAAAATATTTTAACGTTGCTTTTGGCTGCGTCTTTCAACAGATAAGCACTGAAAACTTCTCCTTTAAAATTTGTTTGCCCATAAACCTGACATAGATATTTTTTGATGACCGTTTTGTTTTTAAAACATTTTTCCAAGCTGTTTGCCGCCTTTTCATTTTTTGCCAAAACAACAAGTCCTGTTGTGTTTCGATCAAGTCTGTGAACTGGAATTGCTTTCAGCCTGGAAGCAATGCTGTTTTCTCCTGCAACTTCAATGTTTCTTGGCTTGTTTACAACAACCAAATTTTCATCTTCATACAAGATTTGCAGCTCAACTTCGCTCTTTTGATAAAAAACTTCAATTTTCGAGCCGATTTCAACAAATTTGTTGGCTTTTATTCTCTCGCCATCAATTTTGACGTCTTTTTCTCTGAGCGCCTTGAAAGCTTCGTTAAAGGTAAGACCCTTTGTCTGCAACAGATCAACAATTTTTTGCTTTTTGCTGCTTATAAACTCCAATTTTTCCATAAGATTATTTTACAACAATTTAGTTTATATTGCTAGCATTTTTAAGTGCTTTACAGCATAAATTAGATAAACACCACATAAGCAAGGAGAGATTATGAGCGAATGTTTGACGATTGAAAATTATGAAAAAGTTGAACTGCAAGGGGCGACCAAAGTTGTCAGCGCAACAAGCAACCAAGCCGTGATTGAAACAACCGCAAAAACTATTGTTCTTTCAGGTGCAAATCTTGAAATAACAAAACTTGATCTTGACAACCATCTAGTTTGTATAAGCGGAACAATTTCAAGCCTTAAATTTTCTTTATCTTCAGGACAAAAACCAAGTCTTTTAAAAAGGATTTTTAAATAGTGCTATATCCATCTTTGAACCAACCCGTTGTGTTTTGTGTTATGATTACAGCAGGATTTTTTTCTGCCATTTTATTGCTTTTCACAGAATGTTGCACAAAAAAACTGAAAAAACACACGGTTTTTTCTCAAATTTTATATTTTTTTTCAATATTGATTTGCTTTTTCATTTTTATCATAACAAATTTGTATATAAATTTTGGTCAATTCAGATTATACACAATTTTAACCTTTGTTGTCAGCATTGTTTTGTTTAAACATTTTTTCGCATTTTTATGGACAAAACTAAGACTTAAGTGCTATAATCATAAGCATGGAAGAGAAGCAAAACAGAAAAAAGAAAAAGCTTAAAAACATTTTGCTTATAGCTGCAGCAGCAGCTTTGATTTTGTTTGTTGTCATCACCTGCATTATCATCCACAATCAACGAAAGACTTTAGATGAAATAAACGAAGATAACAATAATTTGCCGCAGCAAGAAATTGTAAAAATTTTATAATTTTTTCAAATTTTTGTTGACTTATCAAAGCAAATCTGCTATTATAGCAGTGCAGCCTAACCACAGGTTGCCAAGTGTTTGAGCTTTCAAACACTTGTTCCATCCCTCTTCTTTTTATTTTTTCAGAAAAATTGTGCAAACAACAATTCTGAACGCCAAGACCGAAAGGTCTGCGTATGAAGCGCAAGCGAAATTAAACCGATAAAGGTTAACTAGCCGAGCGCGACCAAACTTAATATGCCCGAGTAGCTTCAGTGGTGGAGCTAGCGAGGCTGAACGCCAAGACCGAAAGGTCTGCGTATGAAGCGCAAGCGAAATTAAACCGATAAAGGTTAACTAGCCGAGCGCGACCAAACTTAATATGCCC